>DASVIU010000407.1:0-4029 GCA_036386275.1 Bacteroidota bacterium
CTCCTGCGACGACGACATTCATCCGCGTCTCTCCCTGTCAGTGTTAGGCGCCGGCACCCCTGTGCGCGGACCCTGCTGTTCCGCGTTTTGCCGATGAAAAGAAACTGAGAGCGACCCCCCGCTCGACCTGGTGATCCACGATCGGGAGGGGGTAATCCCGGCCGATACGGAACGAACACTCCCTCGAGAGAGCTGCACCCATCTCCCACGGAGCCTGAATGAAGGGGGCGGGAACATTCGCCAGCTCGGGGACGTACTTCCGGACGTACGTGCCGGCGGGGTCGAAACGTTTCCCCTGGGAGACAGGATTGAAGATTCGGAAATAGGGCGCGGCGTCCGTCCCTGTGCCGGCCGCGGTCAGGATATCGCCTTTTCCGAAAATGTCAGAGTCGGCGATAGCTGTGAAAGCGCACCCGACGCCGGCGAGAGCCCGGGCAAGTCTCGCGTCCCCTCTCTTCAGTGCCGGATCGGCGGGCTCAGCAACATAGAGCGCTTCTGCGCGCAAGGTGAGCGCTACGCGGGGTATGTGTTTCAGGGGGTCCCCGTCGAGAAGGAAGAGCGCCGAGCCCCTCCGGCGCAGGTTTGCATCAAGATCTCAAAGGGCGCTCTCGGTGAAACGATGCCGGGCTGTAGCCCCCTCCTCATCCTTCCCGGGCCATCCGTCGTTCGCGCAAACAAAAGGGAGCACTTCTGTCCCCTCACGGAGCGCCTGCCAGAGCGGTCCGTTGTCCGCCACCCTCAGTGTGCGCCTCATCCAGACGAGGACGCGGTGGAATTTTCGTGTGGTATCGGGATTCATCGTCCCGGAGGGGGGTGGCTCATGAGTGTTTCACGTCCCGGGTAGCCCCCCCGCTCCCATGTGCGCCGGTCCGGCAGAAATCCTGTATGTAACAGAGGAGACCCTTTGAGGAGTTATTCGCGGTCTCAATGCCCCCCCCTTCCGGCTTCAGTGAGCCGGCGAGACCTCCGCCTGCGAGGACAACGGCATCGACACTTCTTGCAACATCCACAATCCGCCTGAGCTCCGCCTGGAGCTCTCCTGAATCGCCGTATGTCGACGAGAGACAGATTATCCCGGGTTTCCTCTGGACGATAGCGGCGTTGATCGCATCAGCCGGAATGCGTGAACCGAGATAGCGCGATTCCCATCCTTCCGATTCGAAGAGATAGTGAGCGCACCGGAGTCCGATCTCGTGGAGCTCTTCGCCGAGTGTCGCACAGATCACCGAGTGTCCTGACGAAGGTTTTATCCTGATCTGGAGCTGGAGCATCGCAAGTGCTTCGAGCGTTTCGTATGAAGCCCTGTGTTCCTGATCGACCCCTATCTCCCCGCGCGACCATCGATCCCCGATCTCGTACATTGCGGGGCGGATGACAAGGTCGTGCATCTCCCAAATCTGTATGCGATGCTGATAAAGATAGGACAGAAAGGGAAGCAGACCGCTCTCTTCCATGAGGAGCGCCTTGCGCAGGTAAGCGGCAACGAGAACCGGAAATTCTCGTCCAAGGACGGCCATCTGGATTTTTGAGCCCATGTCGTCGTCTCCGGGGATTTCAAGAGCGCCGACCGGATCGAAATGGTTCTCTTCCGCGAACTCCACGAGATTCCTGATCTCAAATTTCCGGTGCCCCCCGGGGGTTTTCTGACATTTCAGAGTCCCGTCATCGGCCCACCTTTTCACGGTAGTCTCCGTCACGTTGAAGAGCCTCGCGACGTCTGAAGTGGAGAGAATAGCTTTCTGTAGAGAGTTTGTCATCAATTTAGGCCGATATAGTCGATTTGTTCGTTTCAATATATAAAAAAACGACGCCCAAAGTCAAGCGAAATGACAGGAATAAGAGGTGTTGGAGAACTTACTTCCTCTTGAAGTAGAGAGCAGACAGAGGGGGAAGTACGAGGTTCAGCGAATATTCCCGTCCGTGGGCGGGGACGGCATCGGCCACCACTCCACCGTAGTTGCCGGTGTTGGATCCGCCGTAACGTGAAGCATCGCTGTTGAGTATCTCGGCGTAAGTTCCCGGCTGCCACACGCCGATCCTGTAACCGGTGCGGGGCACCGGAGTGAAGTTGAATACTGCAGTCACCGTTTCCGAGCCATCTGCCGATTTCCGGTCGAAAGCGATCACGCTGCTCGCAGCGTCGCGGAAATCGACCCACTCGAATCCCGTGTACTGAAAATCGACCTCGTGCATCGATCGTTCCCGTCGATAGAGCGCACCAAGGTCCTGCATGAGGTCCTGGACTCCCCGATGAGTCTGGTAGGCGAGGAGATGCCAGTCGAGGCTCTTTTCGTGATTCCACTCGTCCCACTGCGCAATCTCCCCTCCCATAAAGAGGAGCTTCTTCCCGGGGAACGCATACATGAGCGAGAGAAGGAGACGCACGTTTGCAAACTTCTGCCAGAGGTCCCCGGGCATTTTTCCAAGCAACGAGCCCTTCCCGTGGACTACTTCGTCGTGCGAAAGAGGGAGGAGGAACCGTTCGGTGAATGCATACAGGAGAACGAACGTCAGGTTCCGGTGGTGGTATGTCCTGTAGACCGGATCCATCGAGAAATACTCGAGTATGTCATGCATCCAACCCATGTTCCATTTCAGGTCGAAGCCCAGGCCCCCGTTTTCCACCGCGTTGGTTACGCCGGGCCATGAGGTGGACTCCTCCGCGATCGTGAGCACACCGGGGTGGTACCGGTGCACGACACCGTTGAGATACCTGATGAACTCGACCGCCTCCAGGTTTTCGCGTCCCCCGTACCTGTTGGGGATCCACTCCCCTTCCTTCCTGGAGTAGTCGAGGTACAGCATGGACGCAACGGCATCGATCCTGAGGCCATCGATGTGATACTCCTCGAGCCAGAACAGGGCATTGCTGACGAGGAAGTTCTTTACCTCGTTCCTTCCGAAATTGAAAATAAACGTTCCCCAGTCCTGGTGTTCCCCCTTGCGAGGGTCTGCATGTTCGTACAGGTGCGTCCCGTCGAACTCCGCGAGGGCATGCGCGTCTTTCGGAAAATGTGCCGGGACCCAGTCGAGCACGACTCCGATATTGTTCCTGTGGCACTGGTCGACGAAGTACTTGAAGTCAGACGGGGTCCCGAACCTGCTCGTCGGCGCGAAGTACCCCGTGACCTGGTATCCCCACGATGCGTCAAGGGGATGCTCCATCACGGGCATGAGCTCGATGTGCGTGAACCCTTCCTGGAGGAGATAGCCGACGATCCTGTCCGCAAATTCGCGGTAGGTGAGCCAGCGGTTCCCTTCTTCCCGCTCCCATGACCCGATATGGGCTTCGTACATGGCAACCGGGCCTCCAAGCTGCCCTCCGCGGGCACGCGTCTCCATCCACGCTGCATCTCCCCAGTCGAACCCCCGGAGAAAATTGACCTTTGACGCCGTCCGGGGGCGGATCTCCATCTCGGACCCGTACGGGTCCGTCTTGTCCATGATGAACCCGCTCTGTGTCTTGACCTGAAACTTGTACAACTCCCCTTCCGGAAGCCCGGGGATGAATATCTCCCAGATCCCTGACGACCCCAGAACGCGCATGGCATGGCACCGCCTGTCCCAGGCGTTGAAGTCCCCGATCACGCTGACGCTCCGCGCCGAAGGGGCCCAGACCGCGAACTGGACCCCCCCCACCCCGTTCACCTCCGCGTAATGGGCGCCGAGCTTCTCATAGATCCTATGATGATCTCCTGCATTGAAGAGGTAGATGTCGACGTCCGTGAGCGTCGGCATGTATGAATAGGAGTCATGGAACACCTCTTCCCGTCCCCCCGAGAGGGTCTTCCTGAGTTCGTAGGGAAAGACTTCGCTGCAACCCGGGATGACCACCTCGAAGAAACCGAGCTGGTGCACCCTCGCCATCGGGATCTCTTTGCCGGAGAACTTCCCCGCTTTGGCGATCACCGAGGCTGTTTCCGCACCCGGCAGGAATGCGCGGATTGCCAGACGCCCCCCGTCGATCAGATGTGGTCCGAGCACGGCGAAGGGGTCATGGTGATCATTGAAGATCACCCTGTACATTTC
>DASVIU010000408.1:0-1925 GCA_036386275.1 Bacteroidota bacterium
GTCCGATAGACTTCAAACAGGACCGCCCCGACATCGGGGCGGTCCTGTTTTCATTGCCACACTCCGCTGGAATACGTGATCAGCGGGTGCCCCAGAGCATTTCGAGCTGGCTGAAAGCATCCTCCGGAATCACCGGAGAAACTTTCCCCCCCTTGCTGAGGGGGACTGCGAGAGCCGGAAGAGCCGACACATCCACAAGCGGGACCGACCACCCGTAGGACGAGTTCATCGCCAGGATGAATTGGTTCGCCACCACTCCGGACCCCTGTGACGAGGGGTGCACACCATCGAAACTGAAAAGTCCGCCGCTGATATAGTCTGCGGTGAACACCATTCCGGACGTATGGTAGCCGTTGGCTTTCACGCTAATGAAGAAGCCGTTGATGTCGACCACGACGGCTTTATTCGTGGCTGCCACTCCGGCGATCACGGTATTGAAAGCCTGAACCGATGCACCGGCGGTGGCCTGTTCGGTGACGTCGAGAACGAGCGCATCGGGCCACGGATTCTGCGGATGGAGTCCGAACGGCTTTGTAGTATCGATCCCCGGAGGGAGAGCCGGGTAGCTATGGTCCCGGTACCATTTCCCCGTGGGGTGCCCGATCAGAGAGGCATACGGGGAACCCGTGAGCGTGATAAGAGGAGCATTCGTTTCGGTGAGCCGTGTCGAGTCGAACGCAAGACTCGTGTTCCCATGCATCTGATACCGGAGATAGTAACCCGCGGGGAGGGCTGCGGCTATTTTCGGTCCTACCGTATTGAAGAACGGGATAGACCTGACATCCGGGATGTTGGCAACGACGATTTTCGCATTCGGAAGGGCCGCGCGGAGTGTCCCGAGGGCCTGTGTATACAATGCCGTGAAAATCGGGGTTGATGTCGGCGCGCTCGGTGAAAAGCCACCGCTCGTGGCAAACCCCAGCACGTCATTGTTCCCCAGCCAGAACGTCACGAGATCGGGTTTCAACGCGACAGTCTGCTGGAATATGCTCTTGCCCAGTGCAGGATCCCTCAGGACGAGAAGGAAAAGCGGATTGCTGCGGGGCGGAATCGCCTTTGAGGCGAAGCTCGCGCTGTCAAGAAAATCGAATATCACTGCCCCCGGAACGCCGAGGTTATCATAAGGGCGAGGGAGTGTCGTATTTACAGGTGAGCCCGGCGTGAGTCCTCTGGGACCGATCACAGGGCCCGCCCAGCTTATCAGCTCATACCGGGAGGCCTTCCCTGTTGTGGCATCCGGCGTCCCGGGGTCGCTGTAGAGAGGCTGCTGGAATGTGCCGACATTCCCCCCCGCCAGCGAAAGCTGTGTTGCGATGAGATTCGGGAAGCTGGTCGCCTGCGCAGATGCGAATAGCCCGTTGGACTGGTAGCCGGCGGTAAGGCTGTTCCCGACGGCGACATATTTGCTCACCGTCGCGCCACCCAGACCGGCGACGGGCCCACTCGGCGCAGAGTTCTTGCAACCACCATGCAGAAGCGTGATCGCAAGTGCCAGCGCCACGATGCCAGTTTTCGTCAATTTCATACTATGGCTCCTTGGTTGGTTGTGTCACAGGGAGTAGCCGAGATCGAGCGAGAAGAGGTTCGCGTAGCTCTTGTACGTTCCGTCAAAGCTTGTCTCCGGGATCGTGTTGGTCACGGTCCGGTCCAGGAACTTTATGAAGAGATACCCCGCATCGACTTTCAGATGATCAGTCAGATTCAGACCGATACCCGCGCTCAGGCCGTGCCGGTTCGCATCCGGCAGAAGAGGATCCACGTACGGGTCGGAAACAGGGGTGTGGTCATAATAATATCCCGCCCGGAGTTTCAGTGATCCAAGCAAGTATTCCCCCCCCACACGGATTATGTACGTATCACTGTAGTTCTTCGGTGCAGAGGTCGACGAGCCGTCTTTGGTGAATGTAAATGTCAGATTATCATAC
>DASVIU010000409.1:0-3091 GCA_036386275.1 Bacteroidota bacterium
CGCGGGATCTGGGACTGGAAAAAGGCACATGAGGAAGCTGCCGCGTACTACGAGAGATGCAGGGAGCCGGACAGCCTTGCCCGGGAGGAGAGGGTGATCGTCAGCCAGATCCCGCTTGATGTGAACGCCTACCTGAACCTCGCGCACGTCTACCTGATCCAGGGGAAGCTCGGGGAAATGGCTGCGGTGCTTTTGGCCTCGCAGCGCGTACAGCCGACGATCCTTGCCGCGCGGGCGCTCGGCGATGTCGCGCTGCAGACGGGAAAGCCCCGAGAAGCGATAGCACAGTACGAGTCGATGTCCGTGTTCCCGCAATCACGCGCGGAACAAGTTGAGAACGGCTACCTTCTTGCCCTCGCCTATCAGCAGGCCGGGATGACCGACCGCGCGACTGCGCAGCTGCTGAAAATCCTGAAGCTGAAACCCGACTACAAGCCCGCGGTCGATTTGCTGGCACGCATTCACGGCTAACGGTCCGTGACGGCGGGGGGACGCGCCTCACCGGTCTCCCTTCCCGGAACACGCGACCGCCGGATTCACGGGACGACTTCCTTCGGCGTCTCAACATCGAGCCAGTCGAGTTGCGGGTCGACGAACGGGACGGCAGGCATCTTCCCGCCGAAGCCAAGTATGCGGAATGTCATCATCGGAATCGGCGAGACCTGGAGCATGCGCAGACGATCGGCGTATACCTCGAACCCCGTCTCCTTCCCCGCACCCGCAAGGAACAGGGTCAGTGCACGCCGTGCCTTCATGGCATACGCATCCTGCCTGGCCCGCGCAAATCGTGCGGAAAACGCAGTGTCCTGCTGTAGGGGAGCCGATTTCTTCGCCACGACTTCGAAATAGATCTGACTGTCCTTCTCCAGCAGCGGACCGTAACGCTGCCCGATTTCCAGCGCCCCCGCGATATCCCCCACCGGTGAGCGCTCGGTGACGGCGAAAAACCCGGTCAGCCCGCCGTTTGCCTTTCCAGCGGAGTCACTCGACCACTTGCGAACGGTTTCTTCAAGCGATGCTCCGTGGTCGATGTCCTCAAGGGCAGCCTGCATGTCCAGGATGGAGTGTGTCCGCAGTTCCCGGATCTGCACCTGAGGAACTGTGGCCGAGGTGTCCCGGTATCTCATCACCGCCCAGGCCTCCGCGTCCGACACCTTGACCCTTGCGCGAAGGGAATCCCTGACCGCCCCCGCCAGGAAGTACTCCCGCCACATATCCAGCGTGCGCCGGACCTCCGGGACGGCATCGAGATGGCGACGCAGAGCTTCCTGCGCCAGAAGTTCCTGCTGGACGATGATTTCGACCTCAATGTTGAGACGGTAGGGGATGGACGAGAGGGCATCGCGACGAACATCGAATGATCTTCCCACCAATCGGCCGAGCACCTCTTCCACGCGTATCACCGTCGTCCCGGCAACGCCGAGCGTGTCGTTCAGTGCGCCCGCACACCGTCTGCGAACTTCCTGCACACGGGAGGGGGTGAGGAACATGACGCTGTCACGCTCGCCGTCCTGATACGCCGCGATAAGAGCCCCGGCCAGCATGCGCATCGGGCCGGGACGCGCAAACCCGATCTTCCCCTTCAGGGCCTCCGCGATGTACTCGTCAAGCCGGGCCCGCTCCTTACGCCGTCGCAACGCGGTGGAGACCCGTTCCCGGAGCACATCGGGAGTCATTCCCGTGTAAAAGGAATTCGGCCGGGCGGACACGACTCTGAGAATGTAGAAGCCGTTTCCCGCAGCGATCACCGGTGAGATCTCGTTCTTCCGGAGCCTGTAGGCCACCTCCTCAATCCGCCGGTCCGCGTCTCCCCAGATGACTGTCACCGTATCCCGCTGGGCATGGTACGAAGAATCGATCTGCAGGCGGTGGAAATCCCCGACGCTCCTGATCAACGAGCGGACAAAGTCGGCGTCCGTTCTTCTCCCGAAGCAGATATACTCCAGCACGAGCTCCAGCTGTGCACAGGATATCCCCTCGTCCGTCTCCTGCGGACTCACGGACACCCTGCGGAGGATCTCCTCGCGGTACAGCTCGTCCCGTGCAAGCAGTTTCGTTATTTCGCCCATCGCCAGGCGAACCAGGCTGTCCCGGGCACCCCCCCACGTCAGAGCCTTCTGGGCGAGGATTTTTTCGGCGATCAACGAGTACAGGAGTTCGAGCTTCCTCGCTTCAAGCTGCGATTTGCGGTGGCGTCCGAACCCGGGGAGCAATTCGAACCGCTCGAGGAATTCCTCCTCGGAGATGAAGACCTTCCCCGCCCTGGCGATGTACGATTCCGGATTCCCCGTTCCCTGACCCCGGCCTGCCAGCGGGATGAGAAGAAGCACAAGCGCGCACCACAGTCCGCGGAATATCTTCATCATGCAGTGAGCTCCCCGTCAAGAACACCCCCCTCCGGCCGCCTGCAGGCCGGAAGGACGAATGGTTGACAATGTACAAAATGCAGAAGGACCAAGCAATATTCTCCTTGCGCAACGTCGTCCGGCTCCATACATTGAAGATTACCCGCACTCATTGCTCGAACAGAGACGATCGCTGCACACGGCATGGCGTCACGAAAGAAACTCTTCTTCTTCAGCATCGCGCCCCTCGCGTTTCTGTGCATGCTCCTGGCGCTGACGGAGGTCGCGCTGCGCGCATTCGCTCCCGCGCTCGGCAACCCCTTTGTCTCCCCGATGAGTCGGGACGACGCCGGGTGGTACATGATCAACCGAGGGTACCTTCAGAAATACTTCCCGGCGACTGTCACCGCCGTGCCGGAGTTCAAACCTTCACTTATGAAACAACACAAGGCGGAAAATGCCTTCCGCGTGTTGTGCATCGGCGAATCATCGATGTTCGGCACCCCGTATGCCATGGATGCGACCATACCCGCTATCCTGAGAAAGCAGCTCCGCCACATCTGTCCGGAGCGGGAGATCGAGGTCATCAATCTGGGCGCTGCGGCCATCAACAGCAATGTCGTCCTCGATATCACGAAGCACCTCTTCGAGCTCCAGCCGGACCTCATTCTTTTGTATGTCGGACACAACGAATTCTACGGCCCGGACGGGGTGGGGGCATCCCTTCTCGAGAGGCACTTCCCCTT
>DASVIU010000410.1:0-5317 GCA_036386275.1 Bacteroidota bacterium
TGTACCGGGATCGATGTAATAGGCCAGAAGCCTGTGCTTCCCCTTCCTCCCGTTCGTGGCCCGATAGCTCGAATCCTGAACCTCCGCGTTCGCCAAGAGTCGAGTCACTCCGGATAAATTGAAATGTTTCAGGGTATCACATGGACAGCCCTGGGGAATCACGGAGCATCCGGGACAGACGAGCGACATAGTTTGGAAGCCTGATTGGCTGCCTGAAGTGGACACGACCTTCACTACCAACGCCTCCCCGCGCGCAGGATCCAACGTCTTACTCGCCTGCGCAGAATCCGCGATAACACTCACATGTATACTGGCTTGGATCAATGATTGCGCAAAGAGAGAAGGCGCCATGACCAATGCCGCACACAGAGACACACACAGCAGCCCGATTGACTTCATTGCCGTACCTCCTTTGTTGTGGATATGTGAGTTGCCAGCCAAGTTAGTCCCCCAAACTCCTCCCAGCATACCGCAAATGCGGTATTCTGCCTCTGCCGACGGACCAAAAAGGGTCGCGTGGAGATTATCTTGACAGAGGCACGCTGAATTCAATGCTCGTCCCGCCGCCGGGACGACTCACCACGTGGATTGTCCCCCCGATCTGCCGGGCCCGCCTCTGCAGGTTGTCGAGGCCATTCCCGCGTTTTATCGTTTCCGCGTCGAAGCCCACGCCGTCATCCGTCACTTTCAGAACAAAGAGCCCTTCTTCTTCGCCAATGACAATGCCGACGCGCCGGGCGCGGGCATGCCTGACAATATTGTTCAGGATCTCCTTGTACATGAGTATCACATTCCTCCGGGCCTCCATGTCCAGGTTCCCCGGAGGGGAGGACTCAGGGCAGGTCACGACATACTCAAGACCGACCAGAATGGCCGCCGCAGCATCTTTCAGACGCAGAAGGATATCGTCGAACTTATCGTGGTCCGGGTTCACGATCCACACGATGTCCCTCAGCGCGTCCGCAGTCCGCCGTGCCGTATCCGTCACATCGGCAAGCCTTCGGCGGTCCTGATCGGCCAGGGGGAGCCGTGTACGCATCGAATCCGTGACAAGGGCGATGCCGCTCAGGCTGCTTCCGATATCGTCGTGAAGGTCGCTTGCGATCCGGACGCGCATCCGTTCCATTTCCAGCAGCTTCGAGACCCGGTAGTTGTACGCTGCCACAAGTATCACAAGAATCATTGCACCGACAAGAACCCTGAACCACCATGTCCGCCAGTACGGCGGGTCGATGACGAGATCAATCGATGCACCCTCCTCGTTCCACACACCGTCGCTGTTTGATCCTTTCACCCTGAAGATGTACTCCCCGGGATCGACTTTTGTATAACCCGCGAAATTTCTCGACCCCGGGTAGTTCCATCCTTTATCGAATCCCTCAAGCCGGTAGGCAAACCGGTTTTTGGCCGGGTCCGTAAAATCCAGGGCGAAGAACTGGAAAGAGAAAAAATCCTGATCATACCTCAGATGGATCAGCGGCCGGGTCCAGAGCGGCCGTGAAGTTTGAAGAGGTCTGTCGAACACATTGAAGGCGGTGAGAACCACAGGAGGCGGCGGAGAGTTTTCACGTAAGCTGTCCGGGTGGAACGAAGTGAATCCCTCAAAGCCTCCGAAAAACAGCTCCCCTCCCGGGGCGCCGCACAGGGCACGCGTGAAGAGATCACTGTGGAGGCCATCTTCCGAGGTGTAGTTCCTCCAGGCCCCGGTGCGCCGAGAGAACCGGAACAGGCCATTCCGTTCAGTGCTGGCCCACACCTGATCGTGTGTGGTGAGAATAGCCACGACACCGATCGACGAGAGGCTGTCAAGAAGAGTATAGTGTGCTGCCGTTTGGGCCGTCGCGTCAAATCGATCCAGCCCGGTCGCGGTCCCCACCCAGAGCACCGCACCTCCGTGACCATATGAGTCGGCATCTTCACAGATCGCGTAAATCCTGTTGCTCCTGAGGCTCCCCTGTTCCGCGTCATCATGGGTATAGTGGACGAAACTATCTGTCGACGGATCGAACCTGTTCAATCCTCCGCCGTCGGTCCCTACCCAGAGAATCCCGCCATGGTCGACACAGGTGGCCAGGACGCGATTGTTGCTGAGGCTGCGGGGGTCCGACGGATTGTGTCTGTAATGCACCATCTGGCGCCCGGACACCGAAAAATGGACCATGCCGTCACCAAAGATGCCGATCCAGAGAGAAGTCCCGGCCGCCGGGGAAGCGGCGGGGGGATTCACGTCTTCGGAAATCGCAATGACAGCATTTCCGCCACTGGGATTCCCGGCATTGAGTGCGAACTTCTCAAAACGGCCGTTTGACGTCTCAAATCTGTTCACGCCGTCTCCCCACGTCCCCACCCACATTGTGCCGGCGCGGTCCACACACAACGCCGAGACAATGTCGGAGCTCAGACTGCGAGTGTTTGTCGCACTGTGCACATACGCTGTCACTGCACCGGTAGTAATGTCGAATCGTCGCAGACCCCATAGCGTCCCCAGCCAGAGTGCGTCCCGCGATCGTTCGTGATAGAGCGACAGAACGGCTGAGGTCGCCCCTTTCGCCGAGGTCAGCCGGAAATGAACAAACTGCTGCGCCTTCGGGACCACCTTGTTGAGACCGCGCACCCCCGACCCGGCTCCTTCCTGATCGGTGGCGATCCAAAGAGTCCCTGACCTGTCCCCTGTCACTTTCCGGACATAATTGCTGCTGAGACTGCTCGGGTTCAGCGGATCATTCGTGTATTTGGCAACGGCACCCGTGAACGTATCAAATGATAATAAGCCCGTCGCGGAGCCGAGCCAGAGATGACCGGGGGCAGATTCATAGATCGAAGTGATGGTATCTGTAGGCACACGGTACGGGGCATGAGATCGGCTGTCATACCGGAACCATCGGCCGGAGGATCGTTCGAATCTCGCAAGTCCGCGTTCTTTTGAGCCAACCCACATATCACCGGAGCGGTCGCACCAGAGCGAGGAAACCGTGGTGCCTCTCATGCTGGAAGGGCCATCCGGCACCTGCCCGAGAGGAAGACAGTCCCCGGTACGCGTGTCCAGAACAGAGACGCCATCGTCAGTGCCGATCCAGATATTCCCGGCAGAATCCGCGCAAAGGCATTTGATCCTGTTGTCAATGAGACTCAGGGGGTCATCAGGATTGTGGACGAAGTGATCAAATCTGTTTTGCTCCCGGACGAAGCGGTTCAATCCCGATCTCTCCGTGCCGACCCAGAGCGTGCCCCCCCGGTCTTCCAGGATCGCTGTGATGGCACCCTTGCTGATGGATGAAGAATCAGCGGGTTTGTATTTGTACTGGATGAATGACTCCGTCGCCGGATCGAAACAGGCGAGCCCGCCATCGAATGTCCCCAGCCAGAGTTTTCCCTTGCTGTCAGTGCGAAGGCACCAGATCGTGTTGCTCGCAATGCCCGTCGAATCATTCAACCGGGGCCTGTAGATCTTGTACCCGAGGCCGTCGTACCTGTAGAGCCCGTTGGAAGTGCCAAGCCAGAGGAAACCGATGCTGTCCTGTGCCACGTCCCACGCTCTGTAGTCTGTGGAACCCCTTTCAAGCTGCAATCGTTCGAAGCGGATTTCGGGGGTCTGGGCGAGGAGGGGGGTGTGGAGAGAGAAACATGCAGCGATAAAGGCTGCGTGTGTCAAACTGAAGAGCCTGTGTCGTTTCCGACAGTTGCACGATATCACGCCTGTACCTCTACGTGCTTCGCAGGGAGACTTCCCGGACGATCAGACTGAGAGTTCGTGCCGTCAGGTAGAACAGAACGACGGCGGAAGATCACAAATGGAGGATCATGTGCAGAGAGGACGGCACCTCCGCGAAGAGTAGAGAAAAAGCAGCTGTTTGTCAAGAGATGCATTCCGAAACGTCTTCTTTGCGACCCGGGCATCTTCCTCTTTCTTTGTGCCATAGGTGAAACGGAGGGGGCCGGGGGACCGGGTGCAAACGAGAAGGCTCATTCTCGCGCGCCAAAGTGCAACTTCATGTCTCCTAACAAAGTATAATGAGGTGAATTATCCTATCCCCGTCCTTCCCGAATCAGAGAATCTCCCGTGAGCAAATCGCCGGCAAACAGCGTCACTTTTCTGATATTCAGCTCCCTCGTCCTATGCGTGAATGCGTCGGCATTCGAAATGCCGGATTCCGCCAAACCGGAAATCCGTGCCGCAATGATCGAGGGGAACATCAAACTGACAGGGAACCTTGACGACCCGCGCTGGAAGACCGCGCAACCCGTCACGCTCGGTTACGAGATCCAGCCGGGAGAGAATACATCTGCTCCCCAGAAGACGATTGCGCGAGTGTTGTATAATACCGACTACGTCTATTTCGGTTTCGACTGCAAGGACACGGACCCCCCGGCAATACGCGCCCATATCAGCGACAGGGACAAGATATTCGACGACGATTTTGTCATAATCCTCCTCGACACATACGGCGACGCCCAGCGCTCGTATGAGTTTTGTGTCAACCCGTTCGGGATACAGGCGGACCTGCTCCGGACCGGAAACAACGAAGACGACAGCTTCGACACCGTGTGGGAAACGGCTGCGGAAAAGAACAAGGAGGGATGGACGGCCGTTATGGCTATACCCTTCAAGAGCATCCGGTTTCCTGCCAGCAAGGAACAGAAGTGGACGTTAATGCTGGGGAGAATATATCCACGCGCCAGCCGCGCGCTCCTCTCCTGGACTCGCCTTGACCGGAACAACCCGTGCCTGCAATGCCAGGGAGGATACCTTGAGGGAATCACCGGCGTGCAGTCTGTCTCGTCCGTCGAGCTCCTGCCGTACGTGGTAGGTCAGCAAAGCGGCCAGGTCGGCGACGACTCCGATCCCTCCTCACCGTTCGAGAACGGGAAGCCCAAGGGGAGGATCGGCGGCGGCATACGGTTTTCCCCTTCACCCGACCTCGCAGTCGAGGCGGTTGTCAATCCGGATTTCAGCCAGGTCGAATCTGACGCAACGCAGATCAGCGTCAATTCTACGTTCGCGTTGTTTTACACAGAGAAGCGCCCCTTCTTCCTTGTCGGCGCCGACATGTTCCAGAACCAGACAGGGACATTCTACTCCCGCACGATCAACAATCCCATCGGCGGGGCGCGTGTGAACGGGAAATCAGGCTCGTTCTCATTTTCGTACCTCGCGGCACTGGACCGGAACACCCCTTATATCGTCCCCGGAGAAGAGGGGAGCGATGTCGTCGAGAGCCAGGAGCGTTCGTTTTCCAATATCGTGCGAGGCCGTTACGATTTCGGGAACGAGTCATACGTCGGCGGCATGATGACGACACGGAACTCGACAGGCGCG
>DASVIU010000411.1:0-5669 GCA_036386275.1 Bacteroidota bacterium
TGGAACTGCCCCGGGTCGACCTTCACCGATCCCAGGGATCCGCCGGTGGTGGACTGCAACGCGATGTCCTCACCGATCAGGCGGGTCATCATCTTGTGCATCTCCGCCACCAGGAGGTCCAGGCGCACCACCCTCGGTTCGATGATCTGCTTCCGGGAGAACGCCAACAGCTGCTGCGTCAGCGACGCCGCCCGCTCCCCCGCCCGCTTGATCTCCTCCACTTCCCCATGCATCGGGGATTCTTTCCCGATCTTCTGCAGCAGGAGTTCGCTGTATCCCGTGATTACCGTCAGGAGGTTGTTGAAGTCGTGAGCAACACCTCCCGCCAGCCGGCCCACCGCCTCCATCTTCATCGCCTGTTGGAGCTGCGCCTGCAACTCCCGCTGCCGCGTGATATCTTCGTAGATCACTAATTGCCTGTCCAGTGAAAGGGACACCGGACGGAACAGGATGCTCTTGCGGGCGCCGTTCTTGCACGTCACGTCGAAAGTCCGCGGCCTTGCCTCCCCCACACCGGAACTTGCGAGATCTTCCTTCCACACGTGGATGACTTCCTCGCGGATTTCGGGATCGGGGAACGCGACGCGGAACCAATCCGCGCCGGTGGGCACCTCATTCAAGGTGTAGCCGAAAATCGACACGAAGGTGGGATTGACGTACTCATAGCGGCCCTTGCGATCGATCAGGGTCATCCCCAACGGAGACTGTTCGCTCAGAACACGGAACCGCTCCTCGGACAATCTCAGTGCTTCCTCAGCCCGCTTGCGCTCGGTGATGTCGCGGAGAAACGCGAAGAAGCGGTCATGGGGAGGAGGGAGGTAGTTCACGTTGATTTCCACGTTCCGCAAGGAACCGTCCTTGCATCGATGTAATCCCTCGAACTGGTCTGAGCCCCTCTCTATAATCCTCTGGACACCTTGGAGGATCTCCTCCGGTTTCTCCACAGCCTCGATGTCCGAAACGGACATGTGGAGCAGTTCATCCCGGCTGTAACCCAGATTGCTGCAGACGGCGTCGTTGACCTCGAGGAACTGCCCCTTGCGGTCGGTAACCCAGAACCCGTCCATTGCCGTGCGAAGGATCGTCGCAAGCTGCTCCTCCCGCTCCCGAAGGGCCTCCACCACCCGGACTCGCTCGGTGATATCCCGGACGACCTCAATCCCTGCAACGATGTTTCCAGAACTATCTTTTAAGGGAGATGCGGTTAGTTCGACGGATATCGTCTTGCCGCCCACCGTTGTTGTGCGTTCCGCCGTGTGGATCCGCCCGTCACGGAAGGACACCGCGAGGGGACAGTGCTCGCATTCCTGGTTCCGACCCTCGTACTCCTTGTAACAGAATTCCCCGACGTGGTCGCCTACGAGGTTTTTTTGGACCTGGTTTTGATAGATGATCCTGTAATCTCTGCCCTGGATGCTGATCCCGTCTCCGATTCCAGCGATGATGGCTTCCGTCTTGGCCTTCTCGCTTTCCGCCTTTGCAACGGAAACGCGAAGCGTCTCCTGCATCTTCCAGGACTCGTCCTGCCGCCGCTGGAGTTCCTCCGCCATCTCGTCAAACGCCCGCCCGAGCTCGCCGATCTCCCCTTGGTCCGACGTCAATCCCGCCCGGACCTTGAGATCCCCTGCTGCCATGCGCCTTGAGGCATTCGTCAGAACACTTAACGGCCGGACGAACAAGGCGTTTCCCCCGAACCATACGACGGCAAGGAACAATCCTCCAACCACGGCAAGGACGACGAGCTGCCTGGCAAGTACACGATCGACCTCGGCGAAGAGAGCCTTCGTCGGAATGCCAAGGAGGGCATACCCTCCTTCCTTGATCAGCGGACCGCGGAAGGGGGAAAAAAGGTACAGCCGCTCGACGCCGTCGGCCCCCACCGCCTTGAAAGTCCCCTTTTTCTCTCTCGAGATCCTGTCGAAAAGGGATTTCTCCAGAGGATGTTCTCTTCTGAACACCTGCGAGGCCGGATAGCTGGAGAGGACCGCGCCGTTGATGTCGAGTTTCACATAGGTGGAATTCTCCGGAGTCTGGACGTTGATTCCGGCTTCGAACTTCCTGACATGGGACAGATCCATCGCCGCAACCAGGACCGCCGTCACCTTCCCCTGTCCATCGAGTATGGGGTAACAAAATGGTACGATCGGCTTTCCGGAAATCCTTCCCACGATGTATTGGCCGATAGAGAAGGACTTGTTCCTGAGCACCTCCTTAAAGTAGGGTCGGTCGGAAAAATTCAACGGCCCACTTGTTGAGACGGCGCTGGCAAACACTTGCCCGTCCGGCTTGGCGATTGCAAAGTTCGTGTATGCGGGGTTGCTCTTCAGGATGCGGGCGAGAAATTCGCCCGCACGATCCCCTCCTCCCCGAACGACCGGCACCTCTGCCAGCATCGCCAGAATCCGATCGGTTTCCCGAATAACCTCCTCTTCGTTGAGAACCGCGAAGGAAAGGATTTTTCCCATCCTTTCCCGGGATCCCGCAAGTTCCAGCCTCCTCTGGTGCCAGGCGTTGAAAACCGTCAGCAGGACGACGGGAAGGAAGGCCAGCATTCCCAGAAGGATCAACTTGGATCGGATGCTGAAAGAAAAGGGCTTTCTCATTCATGCCTCCTCTACGATCGCCAATGCGTATCTGTTTCATGAATATCAAATCAGGCGAGGCCTTGCGAGCCACAAACTGGCTGAAAGGAATGAAATCCCGTCATCAATACCTTAACTCAGGCCCTGAAATTTGCCATTCCTTCTGACGACGTACAAAGCAAAAAATCTACTAAGAAATCAATCTTATTAAAAAATACTTTTTTTAAAACAAGTTTACGCTTGACATGGGATCGAAGTTGCTTATGCTTAAGTTAAAATCTAAAACATGGTGTGGATATGAAAACCTACACTGTCTATCGCCATGATTACCCGACCAATAAGACAGAGCCCATCGGGACAGTGGTGGATCGTCGAAAGGGAGAGCGGAATAATAACGCCGCAGATATGTTGCGATTGGCCCAAAAAATATTCGCAACGTCCTCGATTGATTCACACATATACATCGGTCCCTCCGATATCATTCATTTTGGTGGGTATAGGGCATCCTTGGCCCCGTAAGAGGCATTTCTACACGATAACCGATATCTGATTGTCGTCTGTCATGGCGTTGTCCCCGTTAAACCGGACACCCGGATGCTGTCCTTAAGGACTTGGCGCCCCTTCATGCCATAGGACAAACACCGAATCAAAATCAGGACAAACGTTGAGGCGTATTTCGGACAACTCCCGATACCATCCCGCATGCTTTTCGGGAGATGCTAGCCGTTGAATGATGTTCCCTCCCCGACGGGTTGGGTGTTTCCGACTGAATCCTTGTCGGAGAGGAGAGGATGAAGAATGACCGCCCGATCCTCGCCTCACGTCTTTCCTTCTGCGCCTGTCGATCTGGTAGCGGTCGCCGTCGGCAGTTGCCAGGTGATTCTCGCATGGACCGAATGCGGGGCCGGTGGACTCGGGTTCCGCATCGAGCGAGCAGACTGTCACAGCCCTTGCGAGAAATTCGTTGAGATCGGCAAGGTGGGACCGCATGTCGCGGCTTTCCGCGACGGATCCGTCGATCCTCGCACGACCTACAACTACCGGGTTCATGCATGGAACGCCTCCGGCGACTCGTCGCCCTCCAATGTTGTGGAGGTGACGACGCCGAAGGCCGAGACGGAACTGCCGACCGATAAGGAATGATCCGCTGTTCCTTACACGAGTCGTGGTGCCGCTCGTTCTTCCCATTGGACCGTGAGTGACAGGACCTTCTATAATGCTCTAACCCGCATTTCTCGCCAGTGAGTGACCTTCCCCCCTGGAACCTCTCCGAAATACATTAACTCAGGTCCTGAAAATTGCCATTCCTTCTGACGACGTACAGTGGTAAAATCTTGTTGCGGCTGTATTCCAGGGTGAACGATAATCATTCAAAAAATCGCAGGAGCCTCAGGGGAACGGTTTTTTTGTCCCCCTGCCAAGAGGTCATGAAACAAGAGCGCAAGGTCAACTGTTGGGAATTCATGAAATGCGGGCGAGAACTCGGCGGGGAACGGATAGCCGAAAAAGGGGTGTGCCCTGCCGTCGTGGATGCCGGCGCGAATGGGATCAATGGGGGAAGAAACGGTGGGCGTTGTTGTTGGGCAATTGCGGGGACATTTTGTTTCGGAAATGCTCAAGGGATTACCGCAAAAAGATATAAGGATTGTATGGATTGCGGTTTTTATTGGACCGTAGCCGATGAGGAAACGGATTTCACCTCCTCCTTAAGCATTCTTCGCAACTCCACCGAATAATCCTTCGGATAAACCCGGTTTGACACCCTGACCTGAATACCTCCTGTTTCCCCTTGGCCTCGACGAGAATCCACTCGGTCTTTCCCCCTGTCAGTTATTGCGATGGTGCCGCAGTCCCTCGGCCTGTTATCGGTTCTCACCCGATCTGGACCGCGAGCATGGACATCGAACCGCCGTCGACTCCCTCGACCGGAAAACGAATCAGGTCGCCTTCCCGCCGGAGAGCGATCACGTAAAGGAGAGGCAAATAGTGATCCGGCGTGGGAATGGAAAGCGCCGCGTCGCTCCCAAGCATCTCGTAGGCTATCAGCGGATCGTCGTTGCCCGCGAGCAGCAATTCGCGGGCCTTGTCTTCAAATCGCACGGCCCACTCGAAAGGTTCCGCCTCATGCCGCCCCCACGCGTAGGCTTGCAGATTGTGCACCAGGTTGCCGCTACCGACGATCAGAACTTCTTCGTCGCGTAGCCCGGCGAGCCGTTTCCCTACTTCGAAGTGGTATTCCGCCGGTTGCCGTTCGTCTATGCTGAGCTGCACCACCGGGATGTCGGCGCGGGGGAACATATGGTGAAGCACCGTCCATGTCCCGTGGTCCAGCCCCCAGCCTCCGTCGAGGTTGACGGACATCGGCGCCAGCAAGCCCCGGACACGGTCCGCAAGGGCCGGATCGCCGGGCGCCGGGTAATTGATCCGGTACAGTTCCGGCGGAAAGCCGCCGAAATCGTGGATCGTTCGGGGAGCGGGCATCGCCGTCACCGACGTTCCGGGGATGTACCAGTGGGCAGAAACGGAAAGGACGGCGTTCGGCCGCGGAACTTCCCTGCCGATCGCCGCCCATCCTCGCGTATAGGCGTTGTCCAGCAATGCGTTCATCGGGTTGCCGTGTCCGATGAAGACGGCAGGCATGGGCTTTGTCATTTCCTTGCACCTCCCGGAGATGGCGTCTCAATAGGATCGCACGCTTATGGATTTTGCTTCCACGACGCCATGAAAAAGGGAGCACCGGTTGTGCCCGGGCTCCCTTTTGGTAGCTACGCGGAGGCTGTTTTCTTGTCCGGCTCGCGGCTCTCGCGGGCAGGTATAGGAGAGGGCCTTGGCCATCGACTCAACGTAATCGATTGTGTCGCGGCGGCGAGGCCGAAGGAAAAAACACTTAACACCAGCGGAACGCCCTTGGTTCCAAGCAAGTCGGAAACGGACTTGACCGCCCCCACCGCGATGACAAGGATGGCCACGTTGCGGATCTCCCGGTTGCGGGTGAGGAAGGCGTAGAGGCCGAGTCCCAGGGCGGCCAGGTTGATGATGATCGACTGGGTGCACTGGAAGGATTCCGGCCCTCCGGGCCCGCCGGCA
>DASVIU010000412.1:0-1533 GCA_036386275.1 Bacteroidota bacterium
TCAGGAATGTGTTCAGAGCTTCGGCCTGTGCCCACCATTCCTTCGTGTCCCGCGAGATTGCCACGTGCTCCCCCGTGCTGCGAGTGTCCCCGCCATCGAAGATCCCCCCGTGCCCCGCGTCCCATCCATGCTGCAGGGCGAAATCGACCTTCTTTTTCGCAATCCTGAGTGTCGTCGTGTCGTCCCTCGTCCCCAGCCCCTGCGACGCCTCCATCATCAGGTACGCAGTCTCGACATCATGGCCGAAGGAAATGTGATCGAGTTCATAATCAGCCCGGCTGGCCGGGCCACCGGCATCCCGGTGCGAAACCGGCGTCCAGTCGCGTCGAAAGAACAGGTTCATGTATCCCCGGTCATTCGTAATCGTATCACGTACGATTTGAAGCAATGAGGCAAGGCGTACTTTCAGTATGGAATCCGGCCAGACGTCGTAGAGCGCCGTGTAGGCCTCCATCAGGTGGATCATGGAGTTCTGATCCTTGGGCGGGACGCCGTGAAATCCTTCCGGGAAGGGGCGACCCTCTCTCGAGAGGAACTGGAAGTACCCGTGGTTCAAGGAATCGTAGCTGTTCTTCTCGAGCCAGCGATATGTCTCCAGTGCCAGGTCCAGCGCACCGGTATCTCCCGAGGCCTTGTAGTACGTCGCCAGTCCGTATATGGCGAAGGCGTTCCCGTACGCCGTCTTCGGGGTCCCGCCGCGTTCTGTTTCCGGGTCACCCCGCCGGTCCACAAGGTTATAGAACCCGCCGAATTCCCGGTCCCACATTTTCTCCCTGAGAAACCTGACGCCATGTGCGGCGAACGGAAGGAGGCGCCGGTAGGCATGCTTGAACATCGCCGCATTAGCAATGGACCAGATATGCCTGGCCTGCGTGACGATCATCTTATCCTGGCGCCCGTCGAGCTCCCACCTGTAGTTTATGTCGCTGAAATAGCCACCGTACAGCGTATCAACGGAAAGAGGATAGAATAGCCTGAGCTCGTCGTCCAGTGTTCGCTCCATCTGAGATGCGATCGAGTCACCTGTTGTTACACTCCCCCCCTGCGGGGCCTGCGGTTTCCCTCCCGGGACGGCGCAGCACGGAAGCATCAGAAACAGGGAAAAGATCGAGAGTACTGTCATCCGCTTCATAGCGCATCAACCTCTTGTCAGTTGGAATTACTTGTTCAACATATGGTCTGCGGCCATCGCAAGGATCATGAAATCCACCGCTCCTCCCCCCATGACGTACTCCGTCTGTTGCCAGAAATAGGGCCAGGTTTTCAGCTCCGGCAGGTCCGGGCGGATCAACGCCGTCCCGCTCCCCACCCCACCCGGGATGTACGACCACTCGTCCCTGTTCGCACCATACGCCACCGTGAGCGACTTCACACCAACGCCGGAGGCAAATGACGCCGTGTTTTCGCCGGGATGGCAGCCGAGGACAAAGTTCAGGGCATTGAGCGCATACGCGGAGGTCATGAGTCCGGGAAAGTCCAGGGAGAGGAACAGTTGTTGTACTCCGAACGATTGGATCCCCCAGCCCGCCCCCC
>DASVIU010000413.1:0-2778 GCA_036386275.1 Bacteroidota bacterium
GCGACGATTGCGCTGGACTACAATTTTTCCAGGATCCAGACGGAGAGCAGCTTCCTCCATGCGGTCCTCACGGTCGTGGACTTCTTTCATCTTCCGGCTCCCGGCATCAGGCTTGACGGGAAACGGGTCGTTTTCGGGTTCTTCTATCCATGAAGGGGACGACCCTGCGCCAGGTTCTTGCCGTGCTCTTCTTCCTTTTCACCCCTGCGCTCTCCCCCGCGCAGTCTCCCTTTGACGGGCCCGCCACTCCGGATTCCTCCCGGCACTTCGGACTCGTGTTCGACATACAGGTTGCACCGCATTTTTCTTCCCTAAGCTCCTACGCCGACGGGGGGTATACGATCTCTCTCGGGTTCGGCCTGAACTTCTCCCCCCTGTTTCAGATGGCGATTCATGTCTATACGGGAAGGGAGGAAATACCTCCCGGCTCTGTGAAGCCGGTGGATGGCTGGCTCCCCATGGGAGGGGCCTCTCTGGAGGCGACGGTTTTCCTCACGTCCGGCTCCGCCGTGCGGCCATATGTAACTGCTGGCTACGGCCTGTACACAATTGCCGGGCTGGACGGTTACAACGGAGGGGGTTCGCACTTTGACGCCGGCGTTGCATGGGAACTTGCACGGTATTTTTCGATCCGGGCCGGGGTCCAGTATTCCATTATAAGGCTCCATGACCCGACGGGGGAAGCGTACCAGGCGGTCGGGTTTGAGCCTTTCACTGCACACCTCCTCGGGGGAGCGATCCGCTTCGCGTTCTACCCGAGCATCCTTCCCTGAGTTGATGTCCCCCCTCCATCCAACCGTCACCAACAAAGGAGGTCGCATGACCCGACACCACCGTCCGGCGCACGATCTGCTTATTGCGGCTATTCTGGGAGTCTCGCTTGTCTCTCCGGCTTCGTCTCAGGAGAAGAAACTTCTCACGTTCGACCAGATATTCAGGAACGGGGAACCACGGCTGACGACCAACCTCCCCGCGGTGACCGGCTGGGCTGACGACGAGCACTTCGTGGAAACGCGTCAGAGGGAGGAGGGGGAGGGGCGCGGGGCATCCTTCCTTGTCGACGCGAAAACCGGGAAACATGAGCCGTACCGGGATATGGAATCCTATCGCACAATCGTCGGCAAGGGGATCGAACCCGGAAATCCCGCGGCGAGCGACGAATCGTACAAACACCTCCTCTATGTTAAGGAGCGTGAGTTCTACTATCTGGATACAGAGACGAAGGAGTTTCGCCGCCTGACGCACGCTCCGGCCGAGCGGAAGAACCCGACATTCTCTCCCGACGGAAAATACATCGCGTACACCCGGGACAATAACCTGTGCGCTCTTGAGGTGTCCGGCGGGAAGGAATATCAGTACACAAACGACGGGAGCGATGTTGTGTACAACGGTTGGGCGTCGTGGCTCTACTACGAGGAGATACTCGGCCGCGCGAGCCGCTACCGGGCCTTCTGGTGGTCTCCGGACGGCTCACGGCTCGCGTTCTTC
Source organism: Bacteroidota bacterium (assembly GCA_036386275.1). Taxonomy (GTDB): domain Bacteria; phylum Bacteroidota; class Ignavibacteria; order UBA10030; family UBA6906; genus Fen-1273. The sequence goes on from DASVIU010000413.1 coordinate 1,489, forward strand.
CGTTTTGACGATTCGCACGTTCCGGTGTTCCCTCTCTTGAGCATAACGGGGCAACACGACACAGTCGAAAACACACGCTATCCCAAAGCAGGCGACCCCAATCCGGAGGTGCGGATCGGGATCGTCCCCGTCACCGGGGGTGCCGTCGTCTGGTCGGATTTCAACGGGAAGGCCGACCAGTACTTCGGGAGGCCGTTCTGGTCCCCCGGAGGGAAATCGCTCTGGGTGCAGTGGATGAACCGCAGGCAGGACACGCTCCGCCTGTTTGCCGTCGATCCCCTTGCGGGGGGGAATAAGCTCATGTACGAGGAATCCCAGAAGTCATGGGTGGAATGGCTGGAGTCGGTGAAATTCGTGAAGGACGGCTTCATCATCCGCACGGACCGTGACGGGTGGATGCATCTTTATCTTTATGATCTCGAGGGACGACCGAAATCCCGTCTCACGGAGGGGAGATGGAGCGTTGTCGACCTCCAGGCGCTCGACGAGAAGGGCGCGCGCGCATATTTTACGGCAAAAAAAGAGGCTTCGACGAGGACTGACCTCTACAGCGTGAGTCTGAACGGCAATGGCCTCAGGCGCCTGACCTCCGGCGCCTCCACACACACGGTCCGGGTCTCGCCGACGGGAAAATATTTCGTGACGACATATTCCAGCGTAGCGGCTCCCCCCAGGATGGCATTGTACACCGGCGAGGGAAATCTTGTCCGGGAAATGGGGGACGCCAGGGGGAGTGAATTCGACAGTTACGAGCTGGGAAAGACCGAGCTCTTCACGATTCCGACGGCGGACGGCTACGATCTTCCCGCACTCTGGACTCTCCCTCCCCGGTTTGACCCGTCAAAGAAGTATCCCGTACTCATCTCTGTTTACGGCGGCCCCAATTCGGCGAACGTGTCTGACGGCTGGAAAGGGACAGGTTCTGAGTGGCTGGCACAGGAGGGGCTCATACAATTGTCCGTCGACCATCGGGGGTCAGGCCACTTCGGCAAGGAAGGAGTGGCGCTGATGCACCGGAACCTGGGGAAATGGGAAATGAACGATTACTGCGAGGCGGTGAAATGGCTGCGGGGAAAGTCATTTATCGACTCGACCAGGATCTGCATCACGGGGGGGAGTTATGGGGGGTATGTCACCTGCCTTGCCCTGACTGAGGGAGCGGACTACTTCACGCACGGAGTCGCGCTCTTCTCCGTCACCGACTGGCTCCTGTACGACAGTCACTATGTCGAGCGGTATATGGGTTCCCCGACGGAGAATCCTGAGGGGTACAGGAACGCCTCTGTTCTC
>DASVIU010000414.1:0-2942 GCA_036386275.1 Bacteroidota bacterium
AAAATATGGTCACCTGGAGTTTCATATCCTTCGGCACGCCCATATGCTGGATCGCCGCCTCCAGGAGGGGATGCCTGTCAAACAGCATCTTTTCCGGCTCCACCGCAAACTGCTCCCCGTAGTTCTCGGCCCGCACAATGACCCTGTTCGGCTCCCCGTCGAAGGGGAAGATCTCGATTTGCACCTCGGCGTACGGGTAGACGCCGATGTTGAATATCTTTCCGTGCCGGGCAAACCAGGTGTCGGTCCACCCGCCGTTGTCGGCAATCCTGATAGGGGCAATGCTATTGATGATGCGCAGGGGGCGGGCCGAAGGGGAAAGTGGGATCATCATGTTATTCCAGTCCAATGTAGAAATCGTCACGGGGAACTTCAAGCCGGGCGTTCAGGATCTTGACTCTCTCGACCCTGCGGGGTATGTTGCACGGTGCCGGTTACGCACCGGAACCACCCACAACCCGTCGGGGCTCACCGTTTGAATTCACGAGAACGCGTTCATGCCGCGCTGAACCGCCAGAAAACAGACCGCGTCCCCATCTGGTTCTGGTATCACCCCGAGACCTCCCGGAGGCTCGCCGAGGCACTCGCAATCCCCCCCCCGTTCGTCGCCGACGCGCTCGGGGACGATATCCGCCAGACATGGGTGGGAAACAACAATGCAATGGAAGGAATCGTCCACGACCGGGAGGGGGAAGGACACACCGATTCCTGGGGGATCCGGTGGGTCCGGCAGGGAGGGTTCAACCAGGTCGAGAAATCCCCCCTCGCGGACGCCGGTGAGGAGGAAATCCTGAAGTACGAATTCCCGTACGGACATACCGGCGAACTGCTCTCCGCCATGGACGCCGTCCTGGCCTCGCCGGGGCGCAGGTTCATAGGATGCGACATCTCTCCCTGCCTCCTCGAGCTCATGTTCCGCGTCAGAGGGATGGAGGAGGCGCTGCTGGACCTCGCCGCCACCCCGGAGACTTCCCGGGCTTTCCTGAAAAAAGCGGCAGACTTCTCGATCCACCTGGCTCGTGAGGCGTGCACGAGGTTCCCCCTCGACTGGCTCTGGACGGGAGATGACGTCGGGAGCCAGCGCTCCATGATCATCAGCCCGCAGCGCTGGCGGGACATGATCGGCCCGCAGCTTGCACGCATATTCTCCGCCGGGAAAAGCGCCGGCGTGCGGGTGGCATACCACTCCTGCGGATCGATCCGGCCGATCATCCCCGACCTGATCGCAATGGGGCTTGACGTCCTCAATCCGATACAGTGCAACTGTCCCGGCATGGATCCCGCGGAGCTGAAGCGGGAATTCGGAAAAGAACTCTCCTTCATGGGAGGCCTCGACACGCAGCACCTCCTTCCGGAGGGGAGACCGGAGGAGGTTTTTCGCGCCACGAAGGAGCTCATCGATGTGATGACCGACGGCGGCGGATACATACTCGCCGCGTCTCATACGGTCCCCCCGGAAACCCCCCTCGAAAACATATTCGCGATGTACGAGGCCGCCGGCGTGACCCGTCAGCAGATCCAGGACAACGCCGCGGATATCCGTGCGAGGGGGGGAAAGCCGTGATCATCCGCATCGGGCGGTTGTCACTGTTTCACGAGCTCCACCCGCCGGTTCTTCCCCTTCCCCTCTTCAGTGTCGTTGGAAGCGACCGGGGAGAGAGGGCCGACCCCGTAGGGGCGCAGGCGCGAAGCGGGGACGCCGTATTTTCCTGACAGCGCCTGGACGACGGATTCGGCCCGGGCCTGTGAGAGCTTCATATTGGATTCAATCCCCCCGACGTTGTCGGTATGGCCGACGACATTCAGCTGAAGCGTGGGATCCCGTTTCATCAGTTTCGCGATCTCCGCGAGCGCCGCGTCGGAGGCGGGCTTTATCGCCCACTTCCCGGTGTCGAAGTAGATCCCGTAGACTGCTGCGTGCCCTGTCGCCTTTATGTCGTTTGAGAACGCGTCCGCGCTGGCAACGATATCCTGTGCCATGGACTTCTTCTCCACGATCGTCAGTTTGATGTCGGAGGTGACATAGGCGTCGATGTGAACCCAGATTTCCTTCCCGTCCTTCACAACCTTCATGAACGAGCTCCCGTCCCAATCGCTTTTCAGAACAGTCCCCCCGATCTTCGTAACGGCGTTTTCGTAATTCCGGAGGACCTGTATCCGGCTCACTTCTTTCGCACCAGATTTCAGCGAGTAAACGATCGACACGACCTGCCCCTCGACATTCAACTCGTTCAGGTTCGCATCGCGGAACGAGTGTGTATCGAAGTCCTTCTCTTCATATCGCTGGATGTAGTATCCGGGCATACGGTTGAACAGCGGGTGGTCCTTCGAACCCTCGACGTCCCGGTCCTGGGCACAGAGATGCGCGGAAGCCAGAAGGGACAGACAGAGTGTCCCCAGAATAATGAAGCCGGTCTTCTTCATAATTGTAGTTCTCCCTTGATCGGATTCCCGGCGAATACGAACGAAGAAGGCCTCTCCATCCAGATGGACGAAAAGGCCTTTTTCAATGAACCCGGGGTTACAGATCCAAGATATCCTTCACCGGGAGAAAAAGCAAACGGACGGCATTTCTTGAAATTGGCGTGGCGTCCATGTAGATTGGTGGAGCCATCCCACGTCAGCCACGGATCATCCATGTACCGACGCCTGCTCTCCGGCTTTTTCCTCTGCGTTCCGGCTCTCCTCTCATTCATCACGTGCAACTCCGCAAGTCTGTTGACGAGGGAAGGGGACCATTTCGCGGTCATTGCCTATTACGGTGGCAGGGGAAAAGCGCTCGAGGACGCGCCTGTTGAGAAACTGACGCATATCATTTACAGCTTCCTGCACCTGAGGGGGAACTCGCTCGCACTCGACACCCCGCGTGACAGCGCTGCAATCGCCTCTCTCATCTCCCTGAAGAAGCGGAACCCGCGCCTCAAGGTGATGCTCTCGCTGGG
>DASVIU010000415.1:0-1999 GCA_036386275.1 Bacteroidota bacterium
CTTCCCCATCGACTCGACCACCTCCGTCGTCGGGCTTCGCACTTCTTTATAGAGGAAGAGGTTCACGATGAGCATCGCAACGCAGCTCGCGGCCGATACCATGTACACGTACTGGTTCCCGAACCTGTCGCGGACGAGATAGGCAATCGTCGGCCCGATCATCGCTCCCGCGTTCACAAGCCAGTAGTAGACGGCGAAACCGAGTGATTTCGTTTCCCCGGTTGTCGTGACCGCCACCGTCCCCAGGACCGACGGCTTGATGAACGAGCCCCCGAACGCCGTCAGCACGAGGAACGTCACGAGGAGCCAGTACGGTACCGCACCTCCGTATAGCCCCGAGAAGGCGCTCATGCCCATCGTGCCGATCGTGAAATAGCCGAGCGCGAGGATTGTGAATGCAATATTGAAGGCCCGCCGGAACCCCCATTTATCCGCAAGTGTTCCGGCGAGTATCGGCATGAGGTAAATCAGGCCGCCGAATATTCCGGAGAGTGTGCCTGCCTGCGACTCGGAGAATCCGAGATTATTCCGCAGGTAAATCATGAACACGATCTGCTGGCCGTAGTAGGCGAGGCGCTCGAAAAGCTCCATCCCGTTTGCGACCCAGAACGTTTGATGGAACATGCCGAACACAGCCTTCAGCCGCTGAACAATGGACACGGGGATCCCGGCTCTTATGTAAGGATGGGGTGAGGAGAACGGTTCAGAGGAGCACCAGGTCCTGCTGGACTTCTCCCGTCACTTCCGGGACTCCGTCGTGACGTATGAACATGTTGATCTCGGTCCGGACGGCCATCTCCCCTTCCAGGTAGATCCCGGGCTCGATCGAGAAGCAGCACCCCCGCATGAGAGCCCGTTCGTCTTTCGTCTCCAGGTTGTCGATGTTGACGCCGTTGCCGTGCGTCTCTTCCGTGATCGAGTGGCCGGTACGGTGGAGGAAGTATTTCCCGAACCCGGCTTTTTTGATAACGTTCCGGCATGCGTCGTCAACCTGCCAACCGTAACAGGTCTCGCCTTTCGCGAACTTTTCCTTGACAAATTTCACGGCGGCGTCGCGCCCCGCCTTCACTGCGTTGAATATCTTCACGTATTTTGCGGGGGGGGTGTCGCCGATGTAGCCGACCCATGTGATGTCGTAGTAAATCCCCCCCGGTACATCCTTCTTCGCCCACATGTCGATCAGCACCGTGTCCCCCTTCTTGAACACGCGCGCCCCCTCTTTGAGGGTATCGAAATGGGGATCGGCAGGATGATCGTTCACGCCGACCATGGGAGGGTCGTAGGTCGTCAGGGCCTCCTCTTTGAAGCGACGCATCATGTATTGCTGAACGTCATATTCGGTTTCGCCGGTGTTGTTCCTGACCGCGTTGCGGATCCTGTCGAAGGCCTCCGCGCGGATCCTGTCCATGATGCGCCCCGCCTCAATGTGCGTGCGGTAGCCTTCTTCCGGAATCACGGAGACAAACATCTGCACGAGGTCCGCGGACGAGACAATTTTGTATCCCAGGCTCTTCAGGAGCTCGATCGTCCCCCCGTCGACTATGGAAACGTAGGGGACATTGTTCTTCGGGGAATACTGCATCGCGATCGTCTTCTTCGGTCCCATCATCTTCCTGAGCGAGCTGTGAAGCTCCTGCCAGGAGAGATAGACCATCCGCTTCCCCGGGAGCGAGTCCAGGCGCATACGCTCGACGGCGGAGACGAGTTTCCTCGGTTCCCCCCTCGCCGGAATGTAATAGTACCACCGGCGGCTCGTCATTTTTTCGAAATTAAGACCGACCACGCGATAGGCAAGGTAGTCCCGGTTGCGAAAGTCACACAGGAGCCAGCCGTCAATGCGTTTGTCTCTGAGTGCCTTCTGGATTTTCTGGAGGTCCATGGCGCGTCCCGATTTGTGAGATGGCAAGGAGGAGGATCAGCTCAACACGTCTTTGGTGACGAAAATATACCAAGTCGCCGCGTAAAAACCAATGCTGAAGAGCCCGAGGTAGGCGGTGTG
>DASVIU010000416.1:0-4831 GCA_036386275.1 Bacteroidota bacterium
GAGGCCGAGGCGTTCGGGGCCGCCGTGACATTCTCCGACACGGAAGTGCCGACAGTGACCGGGCGACTCGTCACGGACGAGGCGGCCGCATCAGCGATCCGGGTCCCGGCAATCGGCACGAGGAGGACGCGGGTCTATCTCGATGCCGTGACAAGTCTCGCCAGGCTGGGGGAGGGGGTCCCTGTCCTTGCAGGGATGATCGGCCCTTTTTCACTCGCGGGGAGGCTTTTCGGTGTCAGCGAGGCGCTGCTCGCCACGGCCTCCGGGCCCGAAGCACTTGAACCGCTCCTCGACGCTGTGACAGGCTTCTTGCTCGCTTATGCCGCGGCATTCAAGTCCGCAGGGGCCTCGGGCGTCATCATTGCAGAGCCGAGTGCGGGACTCCTCTCACCCCGCGGAATGGCGGCATATTCCTCACCGTATGTCAAACGGATCATCGAAGGGGTGGAAGGAGACGGGTTCGAGGTCATACTTCACAATTGTGCCGCGAAGATATTTCACCTCGAGGCGGTCGCCGCGTCCGGCGCGCATATCGTGCACTTCGGCACCCCGATGGACATACCGGCAGCGCTGGCAAAGCTCCCCCGCGGGATGATCGTCTGCGGCAACCTCGATCCGGCGGGCGTATTCGTCGGGTCGACGCCGGAAGCAATCGCTCAGCTCACGAGGAATCTGATGTCAGCAACGGAAGGTTACAGCAATTTCGTGATCTCATCCGGCTGCGACATACCGGCGGCCACGCCTCTCGCAAACCTGGATGCGTTCTTTCACGAGGTTTCGGCTACTTTATGAACACTATTCATATTCTCAAATATGGTCTTCTCGTAATGGCAAGCTGTATACCTTTTTCACTATCGGGTCAACAACATTCGCTCCTTATTAATGTGGATGGACGAAATACCACGTCACTAGATGGGGTTTGGAGAACTATCGTTGATCCTTACGAAAACGGATATTATGATTATCGTCGAAAACCCTTAGCCAATGGCTTCGGAAAGGATAAGGATCTGGTTGATAAAAGTTTACTACAAGAGTATGATTTTGCCACTGACAGAACATTGTCCGTTCCAGGTGACTGGAATACACAACGGGCCGAATTATACTATTATGAAGGAACCGTCTGGTACCGAAAACGATTCGAATACAACCCTGCCAAGGGAAATCGTCAATTCCTGCATTTTGCTGCTGTAAACTATGAAGCTGTTGTTTTTCTTAACGGAAAAGAAATCGGCAAACATGTAGGTGGATTCACACCATTCAATTTCGAAGTTACCGGGCTGATAAAATCGGGCGAAAACTCAATTGTGGTGAAAGTAGATAATAAGCGAATGCTTGAAGGTGTTCCGACAATCAACACCGATTGGTGGAACTATGGAGGAATCACGCGTCAGGTCAATGTGATTGAAACACCCGCTACGTTTATTCGCGATTACTACGTTCAGTTAAAGAAACATGAAAGAAACATTCTCAATGGTTGGGTTCAATTGGACGGAAACCGAACCCCTCAAAAAGTCAGGATAGAAATACCGGAGCTAAATATAAAACAGGAGTTAAGCACCGATGGCAATGGTTACGCGAGCTTTGAAATAAAAGCAAATCCCGTCTATTGGAGTCCTGAAAATCCCAAACTCTACCGAGTCACAATTTCAAATGATAGCGACAAAACATCGGACGAAATTGGGTTCAGGACAATTGAGACCAAAGGGGATAGAATTTTACTCAATGGCAAGGAAGTATTCTGTCGGGGGGTATGCATTCACGAAGAAGCCGCATACCGCAATGGACGGGCATATTCGCCCGATGAAGCTGCCATCCTGCTAGGATGGGCTAAAGAATTGGGCTGCAACTTCGTCCGATTGGCGCATTATCCGCACAACGAACAAATGATTCGACAGGCGGAAAAGATGGGAATCATGGTTTGGTCCGAAATCCCTGTATATTGGACAATTCAGTGGAGCAATCCGGAAACATATAACAACGCTGAAAATCAGCTTACTGATATGATTACCCGCGATAAGAACAGGACGAATATTATCATCTGGTCGATTGCTAACGAAACGCCTCAAAGCCCTGAACGTTATGATTTTTTGAGTCGTCTGGCAGCCAAAGCACGCAGCATGGATAATGTCAGGTTTGTCAGCGCGGCTCTTGAAAAAGAAGAAATAAAACCGGGCTTGATGACCGTTAACGATTCGTTGGGAAAACTGTTTGATATCATCAGCTTCAATGAATATGTGGGTTGGTATGACGGGTTGCCTGAAAAATGCGATCGCGTGGAATGGACATTTTCAGAAAATAAGCCTGTCATCGTCAGCGAATTTGGGGGGGAATGTGTCTATGGGTTGCGGGGTGAAAAAACAGACCGATTTACGGAAGACTATCAGGAAGATATGTACATTCGCAGTGTCAATATGTTAAAACGCATTCCGGGGTTGGCTGGAACAACACCGTGGATTTTAAAGGATTTTAGATCACCACGCCGTCAACTTCCAGGATTACAGGATGATTTTAATCGCAAGGGTCTGGTTTCTGATAAAGGACAAAAGAAGAGAGCATTTTACGTGATGCAAAAATGGTATAAGGAGTTGAGACTCAGGCGATAAAGAACCTGTAGTACGGCTTCTTCTCATCCATCCTCTTTAGGAGCAGCGCCAGCTCCCTGGCGTGGTAATCCCCCCACATCGACGATTCCCCCGAAGGGATTTTTCTTCCCGGCACGATTTGATCCCATCCGTTCGGCCGGTGGTACACCGAGTGGAGAAGGAGCCCCTGGTGGGCACTCCCCGTGCTGATGTACGGCTCCGAGAAGAGTGTCCGTGCAACAGTGAGTCCCGCGTTGAAGTACCGCTCGCCGTCGGCCTCCCGTCCCGCCGACTTCAGGTGGTTCCCCAGCCTGATCAGCCCCTGTGCCGCAATCGCCGCGGCTGAGCTGTCGACAGGCTCCTCACCGTTGAACGGATCGGCGGGACGCCCGAGGTAGTCCCCCAGACGCGCGAGTCCCGGGGCCCCGGTGTCCCAGTAGGGGACCCCATCGACCGGCGTGTTCTGTATGTAGAAATCGGCGGTCGCTTCCGCGGTCCGCAAGAACGAATCAAGCACGCTCGATTTTCCGCCGTATTCCGTGAGCGATTCATCCGGGAGAGCCGCGATGAACTCTGCTTCCTCTGCGTACCCGCAGATGATCCAGGCGAGCCCCCTTGTCCATGTCGTGAACGGGGAGTATCCCTGCTGCGACGAGGGGCACCTGTATGACCCGTCCCTCACGTTGAATATCGACTCGTGTGCGACGCGGCCGCGGACGTCGTAGATATCGCGCCCTTCGCCGAAATAGATATTGTATTTCGCCGTCGACTCCGCGTGGCGGATCAGGCGGCCGAGCAGCGAAATCTTTACGTCCCGTTCCCCCATGAGAACGTGCCCGAGCTGGTGGGAGAGAGCCAGAGAGCGGAGCGAACGGACGGTGTCGGCAAAAAGCGATTGGGGGCCGTTGAAAGAACAGATGTATCCCGCATCGTTCCCGAGATCCGTCCAGCGTGACGCCTGCACCGCGCCGCTGACCTTCAGTGCGAGCTCGTAGAAGATCCTTTCCCCCTCGTTCGCGGGGATGCGCCCTTCGCGCGTCAGCCGGTGGAGGTTGCCATATGTGCTCACGTTATTGAAGCCGTGGTCATGCACGCCCGTTGCGCTGACGTGGGGTGCCATGTGCTGCACTGTCCCGGTTCGCCCGATCTCCAGAAACTCCTTCTCACCCGTCGCGTCGAATTGCAGGAGGGACGATCCGAAGAGGAATCCCTGTGTCCATTCTGTCCACCCCCGGGATGTGTAGAGCCCCTCCACGGTGAAGACCGGGGCGCCCCTTGAAGGGGTCCATGACTTCTGGAGCGACCTGATTTTGGACGCCGAGAGTGCGAACAGGGCGTCAATGGGCCCCCGAAGGCGCGACAGGTCAATTGTACTATCGATGGTGATCATAATCCCTCAAAGTCTCGGCAGATGCAGCCCGCCGTCCAGATAGATGACCTCGCCGGTCGAATAGGGAAAATCACCGGAGAGTATGGAACCCACAGCGAGGCCCACATCTTCCGGGACCCCCCACCTGTGCATCGGCACCGTCCCCGCGGCGATCATGGCGTCATACTTCTCCTTTACCCCCGCGGTCATATCGGTCGACATGATCCCGGGACGGAGCTCGAAGACCTGGATCCCGTCGCCGGCCAGCCTGAGGGCCCAGAGTTGAGCCCCCATGGAGAGGGCGGCCTTCGAAATGCAGTATTCTCCACGGTTCAGCGATACGGTAAGCGCCGAGATCGACGAGTTGAATATCACCGCGAACCCGCGCCGGAGCAGGGGCTCCGGTTTCTCCTTTAGCCAGTAATTGGCGACGGCCTGTGTCAGGAAGTAAGGGCCTTCGAGGTTTATTGAAATGACCTCACGGAATGAATCCGGCGAGGCTTCGGTGATGTCGGCCCGGACCCGCGGCCCGATCCCTGCATTGTTCACGAGTGCGTCGATCCGCCCGAAGATCTTAAGCGTTTCCCGCACGAGCGAGGCCCTGTCCGGTTCCGAGGAGATATCCGCCCGGATCGGGACGAACTTCTGGCCGGGGACCGTCTCCTTCGACGCGCAGAGCGAGGCGGTCTCGGCCGCGGCCGTGGCATTCCCCGCATAGTTGATTGCAACGGAGAACCCCAGCTCCGCAAGCCGGAGCGCGATCCCCCGCCCCAGGCCGCGGCTGGCCCCCGTGACGAGGACCGTCGGAATTGGTTTCTTCATTTCTCACCTTCTTCAGTGGCAGGGACGCCGGAGGCGGCGAGCTGCTTCCTGAAATACA
>DASVIU010000417.1:0-4154 GCA_036386275.1 Bacteroidota bacterium
CAAGATACGACATAAATGTCGTCTTGTCAAGTCCAGAACAGACATTATTGTCATTATTATTGACGGTGGAGTGCCATGAAATCGACGATCGGTGAGCGGCTCCGGACTGCCCGGGAGAGCAAGGAGATGGACCAGTACACGCTCGCGGGAAAGACCGGTGTGGTAACAAGGACGCTGCAGCGCTGGGAGAAGGGGGAGCAGGTCCCCGATGGGATTGCGATTACGAAGATCGCAAAGGTAACGAACGTCCAGCCGACGTGGCTCCTGACGGGGGAGGGGGAGATGTACGCCGCTGCGGGGCGCCCGGAAAACGTCTATTCCCTTCCAGCCTCCCCGAAACGGAAGATGCGCCTGGCAGAACTCCCGCTCGTCTCCTCCGTCCCCGCCGGGAAGGTCGCGACGATGTTCCACCCTGACTACGTCGATCACTACGTCACCGTGGACGACGTGAAAGACCCCGGGGCGTTTGCGCTGAAAGTGAAAGGGAACAGCATGGCCCCGCGGATCGAAGACGGGGACATCGTGGTCGTCAGCCCTCAATCAGAAGCGCACAGCGGGGATATCTGCGTTGTGCGGGTCAATGAGGAGGACACGCTGAAGAAGGTCAAGTTCGAAGGGAATTACATCCACCTCATCCCGCTCAATCCCGAGTTTGAGCCTGTCACGGTAAAGAAGAAGGACATCAACTTCGTCTGGAAAGTCGTAAAGCTGATCAAAGAGCTCTGACATGCGAAAACTGATATCCAGCGGCAGCCCCTTCGAACCCAGGATTGGCATCTCGCGCGCGGTTCGGGCTGGATCCCTCATCACTGTCGCCGGAACCGCGCCGCTGGGTCCCGACGGCCGGACCGTGGCACGGGGAGACCCGGGAGCGCAAGCCCGTCGCTGTCTCGAAATCATTGCCGCCGCTCTTGAGGGGGCGGGGGCTTCTCTTCGTCACGTTGTACGGACGCGGATACTGTTGACGCGGATTGAAGACTGGGAGGCGGTCGCTGTTGTGCACGGCGAGATCTTCCGGGAGATACGCCCTGCAAACACGATCATGCAGGTGTCCCGTTTCATTGACCCCGACTGGCTCGTCGAGATCGAGGCGGACGCGGTGATCGATTAGCTCAGAAAATGTACAACCACCCCGTCCCGGAGTTTCGGCTCGAACCACGTTGACTTCGGCGGCATGATTTTGCCGGCATCTGCGATCGAGAGGAGCTCCTCGATGGATGTCGGGAAGAGGGCAAACGCAACCGCCATCTCCCCTGAATTCACCCGGCGTTCCAGTTCCTGCAACCCCCGTATTCCCCCGACGAAATCAATCCTTTTGCTCGTCCGTGGATCGTCGATCCCGAGTATCGGTCCGAGGATTTCTTTCTGGAGGATCGACACGTCGAGCCGCTCCACCGGATCGGGGTCGGCAAGGAGGTCTCCGGGAGCGCGGAGGGTATACCATGTGTCTTTGATATACATCCCGTATTCCCCCTTCCGTGAAGGCCATGCGGGATGGGGACCTTCCGTCACGTCAAATATCTTACCGATCCGGGCGAGAAACTCCCGGACGTCCAGGCCGTTGAGGTCCTTCACGGTCCGGTTATAGTCCATGATCCGGAGCTGATTGTGAGGGAACAGGACGGCGAGAAAAAAGTTGTATTCCTCGTCCCCCCGGTGCCGGGGGTTTCCCTTCGCGAGCTCATCCCCGACGCGGGCGGCGGCGGCAGACCGGTGGTGGCCGTCGGCGACGTACAGGAAATCGATCCGGCCGAATTCCTCGACGAGGGAGTTGATGATATTTGCCTCGTCGATCACCCAGAGCCTGTGGCGCACGCCGTCCGGGGGGACGAAGTCGTAGTCCGGCTTCCTCTGGCGGATCCCCTCGACGATCGTGTCGATCGGCCGGCTCGCGCGGTATGTCAGGAAAATCGGACCGGTATGCGCGTTGATGACTTTGACGTGTTTGGTCCGGTCATCCTCCTTGTCCTTCCTTGTCAGCTCGTGTTTCTTGATGGTGTTGTTCAGGTACTCCCGGACCGACGCGCAGCCCATGATCCCGTACTGGGTGTTATCCCCCATCGTCTGGGCATAGAGATACAGGCAGGGCTTCGGGTCTTCTTTCAGTATGCCGTCGGCGATCAGCTTCTGGAGGTTCTCCTTCCCCTTCTGATACACCCGCTCGTCGTATATGTGGACATCCGGCGGCAGGTCGATCTCGGGTTTCCCGATGTGAAGGAATGAGAGCGGATTCCCCGCCGCTTCAGCCCTTGCCTCCTCCGAGCTCAGGACATCATACGGCTTGGCGGCGACGCGTGCGGCGCACTCCGGCTTCGGCCGGAAGCCCTTGAACGGGCGTATCGTTGCCATGCAGAAACCCCCGCGAATGAACAAACAGTGAGCCACGCCCGAACCCGGCGTGACTGCTAGACCGGGACCGCTTCGTCTTCTTTCACCGACGCGTTCAATGACTCGACCACCTTCTGGGCGATCTCGACCCCCACCCTGTCCTGTGCTTCACGTGTCGAGGCGCCGATGTGCGGCGAAACGGAGACGCGGGGGTGATTGATCAGGTCGAACTCCTCGGGGGTCGGGGGCTCATGTTCGAACACATCCATCCCCGCGTACAGGACCTTCCGTGTGTTCAATGCGTCGAGGAGGTCCTTCTCGACCACGACCCCGCCACGCGCGCAATTAATGAGAATGACGCCGTCCTTCATTTTCTCGAAATCGGCTTTGGCGATCACGGGCCCGCGCGCCTTCTCAAACGGGACGTGGAGCGTGATGTAATCCGAAAGTCTGAGAAGTTCCTCTTTGCTCACGAGCCGGACATTGAGATCGGTGGATGTGACGTAGGGGTCATGGGCGACGACGGTCATCATGAGTCCGAGTGCCCGTCGCGCCACCTCGCGCCCGATGTTGCCGAGCCCGATGATTCCCAGCGTCTTCCCCGTGACCTCGATTCCGGCGCTGAACTCCTTCTTCGGCCACTCTTTCTTCCGCATGGTGATGTTGCTCATCGGCAGGAATCGGCCGAGCGACATCAGGTGGGCGATCGTCAGCTCCGCCACCGAGATCGAAGAGGCCTTCGGGGTGTTAAGAACCTCGATGTCTTTCGACCTCGCGTACGCGACATCGATGTTGTCGAGCCCCACGCCCCCTCGGGCGATAACCCTGAGGTGCGTTCCGGCGTTGATCACGTCCTTCGTGACCTTCGTTGCCGAACGCACGATGATCGCGTCGTATCCGCTTATTGCTTCCAGCAGTTCCTGCGGATTCAGTGTCTTCTGGGTAAGTTCGAACCCCGCCTTGAGAAGTATGTCCGCGCCGGTCTTCTCAATGCCGTCGGTGATGAGGATTTTCATGTCCGTTCCTCCTATTTCAGTGTCGGAAGAATCTGGTCGATTGCCGTGGTCACTTCTTTGACGTCCGCGAGGGTCAGTTCGCCCATGTGGGCGATGCGGAACGTCTTTTCTTTCAGGTCGCCGTACCCGTTGGAAATCTGCATCCACTGCTTCCCCAGCGCATCGTTCAGCGCTTTCACGGAGAACCCGGTGGTATTTGTTATCGTCGTCAGTGTGACCGAGGCGTGCTTTTCCTCCGGGTAGAGGGCGAAGTTCTTCTTTGCCCAGGCCCGCGTGTAGTCTGCCATCTCCTTGTGACGGGCATAGCGTTTCTCGAGTCCCTCGGCCAGAATCCGGTCGAGCTGGAAGTTCATCGCGAACATGTGCGACAGGGAGGGGGTTGCGGAGTACTGGTAGTCCTTTGTCTCGACGTACTTGTACAGCTCGAGCAGGTCCAGGTACCAGCCGCGGTACTTCACCAGCTTCCCGTGTTCGAGTGCGCGCTTGCTGACCGATGCAATTGCCATGCCGGGGGGGAGTGCCAGCGCCTTCTGCGTGGAGGTGATACAGACGTCCACCCCCAGCGCATCCACATCGATCTTCGTCCCCGCCATCGAGCTCACCGTGTCGAGAAGCCAGAGGACGTCGGGGTATTTCTTCCTGACTTCCGCGATTTCTTCCACCGGGTTCATGATCCCGGTGCTTGTTTCATTGTGCGTGACGGTCATGACATCGTACTTCCCCGTCGAAAGATACTTGTCGACAACCTCCGCGGTTGTGGGATGACCCCACTCCGCTTCGTGCTTGTCGGCGGGGACATTGTTCGCTTCT
>DASVIU010000418.1:0-1747 GCA_036386275.1 Bacteroidota bacterium
AGTCCGTAACCCACTTCGATCCGTGCTTTTCTGTCGTTGCGGGCCACAAGGAGCAACACGCCGTTGTCTTTACCCTTCCTTCCGATCTTGTTCGCTTCGGCCACCCGGAGGGAGTACTCCTCAATATCATCTCCATTCAAGGAGGCGATCATGAGCACAATCACCTGCGTCGAAGTCGTTTTGTCGAACGACGCAAGGAGTTGATCGAGCTGCGAGACCTGTTCGGCGGAAAGCGTTCCCGAGAGATCGGTCGCATAATGCTTCAGTTCCGGCACCGGGGTATCCTGACCCGCAGACGTGGCGGAGATGACCGCCAGGAGCGGAAGAGCGAAACACACCTGGAGGACCAGCAGGCGAATGTGCCCGGCGAACGATCGTCGAAGCGGGACCATGAACGGCGCTGTACTCAGAATTTCACCTGAGGTGCGTTCTCGGATCCTTCCTTTGCCTGGAAGTAGGGCTTCTCGTGGAAGCCGCGCAACCCGGCGATGAACGATACGGGGAACTGACGGATCGAAGTGTTATACGACTGAACGACATCGTTGAACCGTTTCCGTTCGACCGTGATCCTGTTTTCCGTTCCCTCGAGCTGGGTCTGAAGGCTGAGGAAGTTCTCGTTGGATTTTAGCTGGGGGTAATTCTCCGAGACCACCAGGAGGCGGGAGAGTGCCGACCCGAGTTGGTCCTGTGCCGCCTGGAACTTCGCGAATGTCTTCGGGTCATCCAGGACTTCCTTGGTGACTGTCATCTGTCCCACTTTCGCCCGGGCTTCCGCAACGCCGAGAAACACATCCTGCTCCTGGTTGGCATACCCCTTCACTGTTTCTACAAGGTTGGGGATGAGATCCGCCCGCCGCTGATACTGGTTTTCGACCTGGCTCCAGGCGGAGCGGACGCCTTCGTCCAGCGTTACCAGCCGGTTGTTCACGCCGACCCCCCACATGAACAAACCGAGTCCCACAACCGCTATTGCTCCAAGAACTACCCCTGCAATCAAACATCCGCGGGATTTCATGCTGTCTCCTAGTTGGTGAATATGGTCTTGGGAAATCTTGACGACAATTTGCGCATCGAACCGATCAACCTGAGAGAATCTGGACCGGAGAGAATGCTCGCCCGCCAGCGGTCGATCCTGACGGGAATGAACGCATACTCCACTCCCCCGTTGCCCAGACGGATCTCAAACATTCCCGTGTTGTACGTATCCCGGTCGTTCCCTCCGAACACAAAATTGCCCAGCGAGTACGCGATCACTCCCCCGCCGTAGCGCTCGATCCCCTGGAGGACATGAGGATGATGCCCCACGACAGCATCCGCTCCCGCGTCTATCAGAGCGTGGGCAAACGACACCTGGGCCGGGTCCGGCGAAGTCGCTCTTTCGGTCCCCCAGTGGAGTATGATCACAATGTAGCGTGAGCTCTCTCCGATCCTCAGGTTCCTGATGTCGGCGCAGATCTGTGCCAGGTCCCGCCTTGCCACACCCGGGGAAGACTTCCCGGCTCCCGGGGCTTCGCCCCCTCCATAGTAAGCGAGGAATGCGACTTCGCGACCCCTGATGGTGTCTATTACAGGGCGGTGGGCTTCCATACTGTTCCGGCCGGCCCCGACATGGCGCACTCCAACAGAGTCAAGATAAGAAATTGTATCCAAAAGTCCCCGGGGTCCGTAATCGTAGATATGGTTGTTCGCGATGCTGACGATGTCGATGCCTCCGCCGGTCAACGTGGACAGGAAACGGGGGTGCATC
>DASVIU010000419.1:0-3618 GCA_036386275.1 Bacteroidota bacterium
GCTGATGCCCTCTTACGGATGGACGATCGAAAGCAGGCAGATCCGGTATGTCGCAGCCTATATCCGCACATTCAGTGCATGGCAATAACCCCGCCCTCTCCTCTCTCTGCTTGACCTTCCGCTCGACTCCTGATATATTCGAATGAGCGGCGTCATCGACGCCTGCGGTTCCGCTTTCTGTCCCAACGTTGAAAGGACCTGAATGTCAGCAGAAGTTCCGGAAGGATCGGTTTCAGAGATCACCGCCCGGTACACCTACGGGACGTGGCGTTTCCAAAAAGGATGGAAGCCGTTGCACATCGTCGATGCGGAAGGGTGTCATTTCACCGACAGCAGCGGCAGGCAATATCTCGATTTCTCGTCCCAACTCATGTGCGTCACACTGGGGCACAAAAACCCGGCGGTCATTGCGGCGATCGAAGAGCAGGCGAGAAAGCTCCCGTACATCGCCCCGGGGTTCGCGACCGATGTCCGGGCCCGGCTGAGCCTGCAATTGCTCGAAGTCCTCCCCGCGGGACTTGAGAAGTTCTTCTTCACCACCTCGGGCACAGAAGCGAACGAAGCGGCCATCAAAATCGCGCGCATGTACACCGGGAAGACCAAGATCATCTCACGCTACAGGTCCTACCACGGATCAACGATGGGATCAGTCGCCGCGACAGGCGATCCCCGCAGGTGGCCGATGGAACCCGCGGGAAAAATTCCCGGAGTGATATTCGCGCCGGAAGTCCACTGCTACAAATGTCCTCTCCTCCACCACTATCCCGGGTGCGGCATCGCGTGCGTCGAATATATCGGCCACATGATTGAGAATGAGAGCGACGTCGCCGCGGTGCTTGTGGAGCCGGTGGTCGGGACCAACGGAGTGCTCATCCCCCCGGCCGAGTACATGCCCCGTCTCCGGCAGATATGCGACGCCACCGGCGTGCTCCTGATTGCCGATGAGGTCATGTCCGGGTGGGGCCGGACGGGGAAGTGGTTCGCCGTGGACCACTGGAACGTCGTCCCGGACATACTGACGACGGCAAAAGGGATCACTTCGGCATACGTCCCGCTCGGCCTCTGCGCGACAAACAGGAAGATCGCGTCGTTCTTCGATGACCATTTTTTTGCGCATGGTCACACGTATGAGGCGCATCCGATCACGCTCGCCCCCGCCGTGGCGGCGATCAGCGAGATTCAGCGGCTGCATCTGATCGACAGGGCGGGGGAGACCGGTGCCTATATGGGTGCCCGGCTCAGGGAGCTCGTGCCGAAACACCCTTCCATCGGCGACGTCCGGGGCCTCGGCCTGTTCTGGGCGGTCGACCTGGTGAAAAATCGGGAGACGAAGGAAGCCTTCAACTCGATGGCGGACAAGATTGCGGGCCGGCCGCTCCTCGTCGACAGGATTGCCGCGGAGATGATGAACGGGGGCGTGTTCATCCAGCCGTGGATCAGTCACCTCGTGATCGCGCCCCCGTTGATCATCACCCGTGAAGAGGTTGACGCGGGGATCGCCGCGCTCGACGCCGCACTGGTGATCGCAGACAGGGAGACCTGATGTCAACACTCATCAAGTCCGGACGGATCGTGACGGCGGAACAGGATTACATGGCGGATATCTACATTGAGAAGGAAAAGATTACGACGATAGGGGCGGACCTGGGAGTCTCAGCCGACGCTGTCTTCGACGCCCATGGGAAATATGTCATCCCCGGCGGGGTCGACGTCCACACCCATATGGACATGCCCCTCGGCGACATCACCTCGAGCGACGACTTCGAGACCGGCACACGCGCTGCGGCATTCGGCGGTACGACGTGCATTGTCGATTTTGCGACCCAGGCGAAGGGTCAGAAGATGCGCGAAGCGCTGGACATATGGTGGAAAAAGGGGGAAAAAGCGGCGGTGGACTACGGCCTGCATATGATCATCACAGACCTCCCGGACGCCCATCTCGAGGACATGAACGAAATGGTCAGGGAAGGGCTCACCAGTTTCAAGCTCTTCATGGCATATCCGGGTGTGCTGATGGTGGACGATGCCACGATTTTTCGTGCAATGCGGCAAACGGGGGACAACGGCGCCCTGGTCTGCATGCATGCAGAGAATGGCGGGGTGATCGATTTGCTCGTCCGGAAGGCGCTGGCCGAAGGGAAAACTGCCCCCATCTACCATGCCCTGACACGTCCTGCGACCGCGGAAGGTGAAGCCGTCAACCGGGCCATCGCCCTCGCGCAGATGGCGGGCGCGCCCGTCTACATCGTTCACGTCTCCTCGGCCGATGCGTTGGAGAAAGTGTCTGAGGCACGCGACCGGGGCATTCCCGCGTTCGCGGAAACCTGTCCCCAGTACCTCCTGCTGTCGATCGAAGAACTGGGGAGGCCGGATTTTGAAGGGGCCAAGTTTGTCCTTACGCCTCCGCTGCGCGAGAAGTGGCATCAGGAGAAACTCTGGAAGGGACTGAAGAACAATACCCTCCAGGTGGTCTCGACGGATCACTGCCCCTTCTGCTTTAAAGAGCAGAAGGAGCTCGGGCGCGGGAGCTTTGCGAAAATCCCGAACGGCGGCCCCGGCGTCGAAAACCGTCTCCAGCTTCTGTTCCACCACGGAGTGAACCTGAAACGTATTTCTCTCAACCGCTGGGTGGAACTCGTGTCGACGGCACCGGCGAAGATGTTCGGATTGTATCCCCGGAAGGGGACCATTGCGGTGGGGAGCGACGCGGACCTCGTCATCTGGGACCCGGAGGCGGAGCATACGATTTCCGCCCGCACGCATCATATGCGGGTGGACTACTCAATGTTTGAGGGATTCAGATTGAAAGGGAACGCTGAAAGAGTATTCTCGCGGGGCGTGCTCGTCGTCGACAGGTCTCAGTGGCTCGGAAAGCCCGGCCATGGCGCCTTCATCAGACGCGACACGTACGCCGGTGCATGGAGGTAGCCAATGTCACTTCGACCGATCAAGCGAATTATTCAGGCAAAACCGACTCTGGAAGGTGCGGGAGTGCACCTGCGCCGGGCGTTCGGATTCGGGGACACCTCGGACTTCGACCCGTTCCTCCTCCTCGATGACTTCCGCAATGACATCCCCGAGGAGTACCTGGCCGGGTTTCCCTGGCACCCCCATCGCGGGATTGAGACAATCACGTACGTCCTCGCCGGAAGCGTGGAGCACGGTGACAGCATGGGAAACGCCGGGTCGATTACCTCGGGCGACGTCCAGTGGATGACAGCCGGGAGCGGCATCATTCATCAGGAGATGCCGAAGGGTGACGCGGCCGGCCGGATGCACGGGTTCCAGTTGTGGGCCAACCTCCCCTCATCGCTCAAGATGACGGCCCCCCGGTATCAGGAGGTGAAGGCAGCGGATATCCCGGAGATTACTGATGATGACGGTACCAGGGTCCGCATTGTCTGTGGAAGTTTCTGGGGGTCGAAGGGTCCCGTAGAAGGGATTGCGACCGACCCGATCTACCTCGATGTCTCTGTCCCGGCGGGGAAGAAAAAAACCCTCCCCGTCGCCGTGACGAGCCATGCTTTTGCTTACGTGTTTGCGGGGGATGGGAAATTCTGCAACGCCTCGGGACCTCTGGCCGTACCCACGGAGGGGGTTGGATGGATGGATACGTCA
>DASVIU010000420.1:0-3308 GCA_036386275.1 Bacteroidota bacterium
CCCCTTCTGCGGCACCTCCTCGACGACGCGGATCTCTTCTTTGATGGCGTACGCTCCGCGGTGGAGCATCCGGTCCATGTCGAACGTCCGACGTCCGCCGAGCAGTGAGACCGCGACGTAGACGACGGACGAGGAGAGCATGGCCAGGCCCCAGAACTGCTGGCCGTTGATGAAAAACGCGGGGTTAATCTGTTTGGTGATGATCCCGCCGACGGCGACGACCGATCCGGTGATGAGGGCGCTCCAGGCGGCGGCGGTCGTCCCCCGCTTCCAGTAGAGGCCCCCGATGATCACGGCTCCGGACCCTCCGGTGAATATCGCCCCGGTGATAGCGAAGAACAGAAAGATGTACTCGCTCTGCTGGAATATCATGCTGAAGATGAAGATGAACACGCACACCCCCAGGATCGCAAGGCGCAGGGCGCGGATGTGCCGCTCGGGAGTAAAGGGCTTCCTGCGGAACGGCATCACGACGTCCTGAATGAATATCGCGCCCCAGGAATGGAGGTAGGTGTCATGCGTCCCGACCGTCGCCATGAGCATGACCGCCGTCATCGCACCCATCATCCCGGGAAAGAGGAGCCGGGTGAGGACCAGCGGCACCGTGAGCTGGCTGCGTATGGCGGCCGATCCCACGTCCTTCAGCGCGGCGCCGACCGCGGCCGCTTTGTCCGCGAAGTCGGGGTGATGCATGACCGTATAGGCGACGATCGGCACGAACACCAGCATCAGCCATTTCGGGATGTCGCGGTAATTCCCCATCACATCCCCCATCTTCGCCTCGTGCGCGCTCTTAGCGGAGGAGTTGTACCCCTGAGTCCCCTGCCACGACATCTTTCCGTAGATCACGCCGGCCATGCCGATGAGGAAGTACCAGAGGTTGAAATCCTTGACGTTGCTCGTGTGGTACGGATTCAGCAGGGAGGCATCCGGGGGGGCGGCGGTCAGCGCCTCGTAGATGTGCTTCCAGTCGACAATGAACAGAAGGAGGACGATCAGCGCCAGAAAGACTGCGTTCGCAAGTATCCCCTGCAAGAACTCCGTGATCAGCACAGCAATCTGTCCACCGGCAAACACGAAGTAGAGCGCCAGGGAGAGGAATGTGAACATCACCAGCGGAAACGAGGGGATGGACAGGCCCAGGACCGAGAATGACTGCGGCAGTCCGCAGAAGTAAATGAAGAACCGGGCGCCCACGGCGGGGAAGATCCCGAAGTTCACGATGCCGGACAGGAAGGCCAGCACTCCCGCGAATATGCGGAACCTCCGGCTGTAGCGGATTTCGAAGAACTGGGCCATCGTCAGCGCGCGCGTCTCGCGGAACCGGTAGAGCACCCATCCCGACACCGTGATCAACAGCAGCACCACACCCATGGTGAACTCCCACCACCGGAGGGAAAATCCGGCGACATAGTTCATCTCCCACATCCCCACGATCGTGATGGAACCGAGCGCGGACATCCCCTGTGACATGCTGATCATGTAGCGGCCCGCCGTGCGGCCCGCCGACAGGAAATCGGCAACGCTCCGCATGTAGCGCCTGCTCACGCTGACGACCCCGATGAGAAAGGCCATCGACACGACGACAATCGACCAGTCCAGAACGGTCAGACCCATGGCTCAATTTCCCGATAATGTGAATGTGCCCCGGACCGCGCAGGGACGGCCCCTGCGGCTTCAGATCACCGGCCTGGAGAGGATCGCGGAGCGCTCGGTGTCCAGGCGAAGGATGAGCTCCCCGAACAGCGTGTTGGCCCAGGCAAACCACCCCCGCGTGAAGTTCGCCGGATCGTTTTTGTGGAACGACTCGTGCATGAACCCTGTGCCCGCGTGCGTCATCTTCAACATGTTCAGGCACCTGAGTATCTCACCCTCCTCCGTCGAGGTCAGAGCCCGGACGATGATCCCCATCGGCCAGATCATGTCCAGCCCCACGTGCGGTCCGCCGATCCCCTCCCCGGCGCCGCCTCTGAAGAAGTAGGGGTTGTCCTCGCTCAAGAGGAATGAACGGGTCGCGCGATAGCGCTCGTCCTGCGGGGCGCACCACCCCAGGTACGGCAGCGCAAGCAGGCTGGGAACATTCGCGTCATCCATGAGGAGCGCGTTGCCGAACCCGTCGACTTCGTAGGCGTAGACGGGGCCGCGGGAGGGATGGTGGGCGACGGCTGAGACGTCGAGCGCCTCCCGGAGCTCATCGCTGAAGTCAGCGCACTCCCCGGCAAATGCGGTGTCGTGAAGCTCCGTCGAACAGATCTCCCCCAGGGCGCGGAGCGCGACGACGGCGAACATGTTCGCCGGCACAAGGTACGGAAAGATGCAGGCATCATCCGACGGCCGGAATGCGGAGTGAATCAGGCCGCAGCGCCGGGAAGGATTGCCGTACCCCCCCAGAGGCACCGTGTCGTAGGGGACCGCACTCACCCGCTGAAACCGGTACGGACCCATCCCGTGTCTGCGCTGCTGCTCACGCAGCGTCGCGACGGCCAGACCCATGGCCTCCCTCCACGTGGCGTCGAACACCGAGGCGTCCCCTGTCGTCTTCCAGTACCCGTGTGCCAGACGGACCGGGTAGCAGAGGGAGTCGATTTCATACTTCCGCTCGTGGAGCTCCGGCTTCATGTCAGTGAGGTCACCGGCCCACTGGCTCTTCGCGGGTCCATCGTTGAACGCGTTCGCGTACGGGTCGATCAGTATGCATTTCGCCTGCCGGCGGATGACGCCGGCGATCAGATCCCGCAGCTTCACGTCGTCCCGCGTCAGCGGAAGAAACGGCCAGACCTGTGCTGCGGAGTCGCGCAGCCACATCGCATCGATATCGCCGGTCAGCACAAACGTGTCGGGCTTGCCGTCGATAATGCGGTATCGCACCGTCGTGTCGAGCGTATTGGGGAAGCAGTTCTCGAACAACCAGGCCAGTTCGGGATCGGCGATTGCGGCCCTGATCCGCGCAATGGTTGATTCGACTGCCTCACTCACGAACTTCCTCCGGTCGGGCGGAGGACGGCGGGAGATGAACTCCGACACTCTGCTGGTCCCTCCTGCAATGGGGGTAGATCGTTCTTCCGGGGCGCAGAGCAAAAAGGGCGCCCAGAAACCCGTCGAAGGCGCCCTTATACGTCAAAACCGATTACGTGACGGACTCTGATCCCACGTCATCGAGACAGACCACAAGGTTAGTTTGTAGCGGGAACCAACTTGTGCTCAACATAATGCGTTTGGGTGACTCTGTCAAGACCATTCCGCCTGACTATCTCACAATCACCGCTCCCCGGAGGCGGATATCAGCGGACGAGCAGCCGATCATGATA
>DASVIU010000421.1:0-10706 GCA_036386275.1 Bacteroidota bacterium
GCGTCAGGATATACAGGTCGTTGTCTCCTGCAGCGTTGATCGCCGAGAAAACGATCTTCCTGCAGACAGGCGACCAGGACGTCGACCCGATGCTGACGAGCTCCTTGAAACGGAACGTCTGCACGATCGCCTTCGTGCGCAGGTCGTAGATATGGAGCGCGTCGTGTTCTCCGCTCTTGGTGACAAACGCAAGCCTCCCGTCGGTGGAGATGGCGCTTTCCGCGACATCCAGGCTGTATTCCCCCCGGTAGCGGAGGCGCTTTATCTCGGAGGCGCCCGCGAGGGACCCGGCCTCCCAGGGCTTCTCCTTGCCTGACAGGTCGATGGAGCGGACAACGGAAGCCGTGTCCAGCACCGCGCGGACGTTTTTGATCTCCTTAATCTGGAATCCAAGCCGCTCGAAGGTCCCGAACACAAGGTCCCCGGACCGCGTCCATGCCGGATCGAACGCCGGTGTCGTGAACCGCGTCAGGCGCGCCATCGAACGGTTCGGGCCGGAGGGACTCTTCGCGAAGTCGATCACCCAGATGTTCTTCACTCCCCCCAGCTCCGAGGTGAACGCGAGCTTTGTGCTGTCCTTCGACCAGGCCGGCGATCCGGCGGAGGCGCTGTCATATGTCAGGTAGTCGATGCGGCCGCTGGAGATGGTGTAGAGGAAGAGATTGTACACGCCCCGGGGTCCCGACGGCCCGCGGTCCGAGGAGAACGCGATGAGATCCCCCCCCGGAGACCAGGCCGGGTCGCGGTCGTCGTAATAGTCGTTTGTCAGCCTCTGGAGCTCCTTCGTTGCCAGCGTCAGGATGTACAGGTCGTTGTCTCCCGCCGCGTTGATTGCCGAGAAAACGATCTTCCTGCAGTCGGGCGACCAGGACGTCGACCCTATGCTGACGAGCTCTTTGAAACGGAACGTCTGCACGATCTCACCCGCGCGCAGGTCGTAGATATGGAGCGCGTCGTGTTCCCCGCTCTTGGTGACAAACGCAAGCCTCCCGTCTGTGGAGACGTCGATCCTGCTCTGGAATGGGTGGAACGACTCGAGCTCGTCGGTCTTCTCTCCCTGCACAACGCTCTCGGCGGTCGCCAGGGGATCCCGCTCGTCAAGGTTCTTCCGGTAGATCCCCGTGTAGCCGGTCCGGTTACCGATGAAATAGACGGTCCGCTGCGAGTCGGCCTCGTAGACGACGGGTTTCGCATTGAACCCCTCCCGCGCGACGTTGACCGTCGCCATGCTCGGCGCATCATGGGCGGCGAACAGGGGGTAGTACTGCTTCTTCAGCTCGTACAGCCACATCTCGTCGAACTCTTTGAAGTCCTTTCCAATCGTGATTTTGAATATGTCGCTGAACGTCGCCTCCTTCCAGAAGTTCTCCATCAGGAGGAGAATCTTCTCCTGGCCGAATGTCCGCGAAAGGAAACCGAGCGCGTCCTGCCCCTCCTTGTACATCACGAAGGATCCGTAGATCCTGTCCATGTCGTTCAGGCCGACGACGCTCCCGTTCAGCACGGCGTCGCGCATGACCATCTCCGCCTGCGCGTCCCACTCCGTGGACCAGTACTCGGCCAGCCCTTCGGTGAACCAGAGCGGGGGTGACCTGTCGCCGACCTTCCGGTGATCAGCGAGAACGCGCGTGATCTTGCTCGTCATGAACACGTGGACAAGCTCGTGGCGGATGACGTGGCGGAACTCGGAGACCGACCCGTCTGCGGGTATGACGACGCGCCCTTTGAGGAATTCGAAGAATCCTCCCACCCCTTCCGGTATGAATCCGCCCGTGGTGTTCGTTTGCTCGAAGTGGAGGTGGGAGCTGTAGAATATCAGCGGAACGCGTGCGTTGACGGTGTGGTTGAATTTCTGCTGAAGGAGGGAGTAGCTTTCCTCGGCGAAATGGGCGCCGCGCTCCGCAAGGTCCTTCATCTCGATATAATAGTAGATGTCGAAGTGCTCGGTCTTCATCACGCGCCAGTCGAACTCCGTGTACTGGACCTTGTTCCGTCCGAAATAGAAAAACTGTGCGTGCGCCGTGAGCGCTCCGGTGAGGAGCAGAAGGAGGAGGAGGAGTGGCAGGTATGAGGAGGCGAACCGGTTCATCGCGGACCCGTCATGCACACATTGATAATACAGACAATCCCCGGAAGGTGCAACCGGAGGGAGCTACCAGGAGGTCCCGTTCCTGAACACGGAGACGAAAAGAATCGCCGCAAGTGTCAGGAGGACGACCACAATTCCGATTTTCTGTTCTTTCGTCATGCGGGGGCAAGTTCCTGATTCAGTCTGTCGATGAGGGTGATCGGTGTGGGATCGATGCCGTGGGCGTCGCTGTCCCTGAGGATAAACACCCGCATCTCGCGCATGGGTTCCCTGAGGACTTTCCGCTATTCGTCAAACGGGATTTCCGGGACCTTGTTTTTGATGATGGCCGACAGGTGTTCCCTGATTTCCTGCTCCGTGGACATCGTCAGGGCCTTGTCGGCCACTCTCTTTGCTTCTTTGTACTTGATCGAGAGGATGATTTTTTTGATTTCGGGGAGGACGCTCGGAATCACGCTCAGTTCGTCGATCCCCAGTCCCACGAGGAGGACTGTCGCCAGGGGGTCTCCGGCCATCTGGCCGCACATCCCGACCCAGACCCCCTTCTTGTGTCCGGCATCGATGATGTGCCTGATCGTGCGCAGCACCGCCGGGTTGAATTGCTGGTAGAGGGATGCAACCGCCGCGTTGTCCCGGTCGACGGCCAGGAGGTACTGGATCAGGTCATTGGTGCCGATGCTCAGAAAGTCTGCCTCGCCCGCCATCTGTTCCGCGAGGATGGCCGCGGCAGGGACTTCGATCATGATGCCGATCTTGATCTCGGGGTCGTACGGGAGGGCGCGCGCGTCAAGCTCCTTCTGGGCGCGGGACACCATCTCCCTTGCACGCCGGATCTCCTGTACCGTCGAGACCATCGGGAACATGATACGGACATTCTTTTGTGTGCTGGCCCGGAGTATGGCCCGGAGCTGATCAAGGAAAAGCTCCGGCCGGTCCAGCAGCACGCGGATTCCGCGCCAGCCGAGGAAGGGATTGGCCTCGTGCTCCGTGTCGGGAGAAATCTTGTCGCCGCCGACGTCGAATGTCCGGAATATGACGGAGTGGGGAAACACTCCTTCGGCCACCCGGCGGTATGCCTGGTATTGCTCCTCTTCGGTCGGATAGGACGGCCTCCCGATCAACTGGCTCTCGGTGCGGAAAAGCCCGATGCCCGCCGATCCCTGCGCCCGGGAGAATTCGATTTCCGTATCGAACTCGATGTTCGCTGAAAGCTCGATGTGCTTGTGATCGAGGGTCTCGGCGGTGAGACCCGCAATGTTGACGAGCCTCCCTTCAAACTCTTCGAACCGCTGCTTCTTCCGCTCCAGCGTCTGGATCGTTTCCTCCGTCGGGTTGAGCACGATCAGCCCGGCGTAGCCGTCGATGGCCACGGTGTCGCCGGTTTTGACGGTCTTTGTGGAGGTCCGGAGGCCCACCACGGCGGGGATTTTCAGCGACCGGGCGAGTATCGCCGCATGTGACGTGACGCCCCCCAGGTCGGTGGCGTAGCCGAGGACCTGGTTGCGGCTGAATATGACCGTGTCGGAGGGGGCCAGTGTTTCCGAGACGATGATGGAGGCGCCTTCGAGCTTTGAAAAGAGCTTCTGATCCTGGATGTTCCGTATGATGCGGTTCATCACGTCGTCGACGTCGTGCGCCCGCTCGTGCATGTACTCGTCATGGGCGGAGAGCATGATCTGCTTGTACTTGGTTATTTCATCGGTAACGATGAATTCGGCGTTCTTGAGCTCCCTGGCGATCCGATTCTCGATTGCCCCCATGAGTATCGTATCCGCCAGTATCATGATCTGCGCCTCGAAAATCCGCGCGTTCTGGGAGCCCAGCTTCTGCTCCGCGAACGCGTGTATCTTTTGGAGTTCCTTCTCCGAGCGCGCATTGGCATTGTGCAGCCTCCCGATCTCTCCCTGCACCTCCTCCGGCGTGATTGATTTCTCTTCGACGCGGGGAATGAGTTTGCTGTAGAGGTAGGCGGGGCCGCAGGAAATCCCCGGCGCTGCTGCGACTCCCTTGAGAACAATCTCTTGCCTGGATGCGGTGTCCATCTTATTCCTCGTCGAATCCCCGGCGGAACAGATCTTCCATCGCCAGACACGCCTGCTCCTCGTCCGGTCCGTCGAACTGCAGCGTGAGCGTGGAACCCTGTTCTGCCGCGAGTGTCATGACCCCGATGATGCTTTTTCCGTTGATTTCGAGATTGTCCTTCCGGATGGTAAGATCCGACTGGAACCGGGCCGCGGTTTTGACAAGTGTCGCCGCGGGCCTTGTGTGCAGTCCCTTCCGGTTCACTATGGTGACCGTCCGTTCAATCATGACGACCCCTGCATTCCGGTCCCGGCGATCCGGAGTCGTCCACCGTCAGGTCAGCCGCCATCAGGATTCCCTGTGGACGAGTTCTTCTGCGAGCCACCGGAGCATTTCGCGCGCCGTGGTCCGGGGAAGGCGTCCGAGCTCGGAAAGCGCCTCCCGCGTGGTCCGCTGCACGACCCTGCGCGCCTCGTCAAGGACACCGCACCGCGCATAAAGGCCCTTCACTGCCGCAACGACAGCGCGACCTCCGGGGGTAACGGCACCTTTTTCCGTCTTCCACTCACCGGCCGATCCCTCCTTGCGGAGGAT
This sequence comes from Bacteroidota bacterium, assembly GCA_036386275.1. Taxonomy (GTDB): domain Bacteria; phylum Bacteroidota; class Ignavibacteria; order UBA10030; family UBA6906; genus Fen-1273. Next base: position 4,706 of record DASVIU010000421.1, read on the forward strand.
CCGCCCGACGAGCTTCCTGTCATCACCTTCCGCACGCTCCGCCGCCTTCAGAAGGAGGTACGTCCTTTTCCCTTCAAGGATGTCCCCGCCGATGGTCTTCCCGAAGTCGCGTGGATCGCCGACAATATCGAGAAGGTCGTCCTGCACCTGGAATGCCCTCCCGAGACGGAGGCCGAAACGGCGAAGGGCGGCCACCTGCGGAGGTGTGCCTCCCCCCACCAGACCCCCGAGCTCTGTGGCGGTGGCGATCAGTGAACCTGTCTTCTTCCCGATCATGCGGAAATACTCCTTCACGCTCACGTCAATCCGTCCCTCCAGTTCCAGATCGAGTGACTGTCCCTCGCAGACATCGAGGAGCCCCTGCGTCAGCACACCCCCCAGCCTTCTGTGCGCAGAGCCCGGCGTGTGCAGCAGCGCCTCGTAGGCGGCTCCCAGGAGTACGTCGCCGACAAGCAGGGCATCGTTCACGCTCCACTTCTTGTGAACGGTGAGGCGCCCGCGCCTTGCGCCGGCATTGTCCATGATGTCGTCATGGACCAGCGTAAAATTGTGAAGGATCTCCACGGCTGCTGCCGCGTCCAGCGCCTGCGCCGCGGTTCCCCCCACGGCTTCGCAGGAAAGAATCACAAGTGTGGAACGGACCCTTTTCCCCCCCCCGTCGAGCACGTACCGGCATCCTTCCCTGAGACGCGCGGCGCCCGGTGCCGGCCTGACACGGAGAAGCCGCCGGTCTGTGCGCCGGCGGATCGATTCATAGCGACGGCGGAATGCGTTTCGTGTCATCTCGAATCATGGGTCGGGTACGTGACAAGTTTCGCGGAGCGAAGGTCGGCGACGCGGGCGCTTCCCGTGAGGAACATTGTCCCCCGGATATCATTCGACCACTCGTCGATCAGTGTCCGGAGCCCTTTTTTCCCCCCTCTGTGGAGCGCGTCGAGGAGCGGCCGGGCGGAGGCGACCATGTCTGCCCCGAGGGCGATGCACTTGGCTACGTCAAGCCCGGAGACGATTCCACCGGAGGCGATCAGCGTCATCTGGTGCCCCTCCGACCGGAGGGTTGCGGCGTCCGACAGCGCTCTTGCGGTGGGAATCCCCCAGTCCCAGAACCGCTCGGCGATGCCGGGATCGGTCCGCCGGAGCGCCTCCACGCCTGCCCAACTCGTTCCGCCGGCCCCCGCAACGTCGATGATACGGACCCCCGCCTCGAGCAACCGGCGGATGACATCGGGGGAGAGCCCTGCCCCTATCTCTTTGACGATCAGGGGGATCGGGAGACTCCGGACCAGCATCGCGATCCCTCCCAGGACGCCCCTGAACGCCGGATTCCCTTCCGGCTGCAGGAATTCCTGCAGGGGGTTGAGATGGACGGCAAATGCGTCTGCGCCTACGAGGTCGGCCAGCCTGAGGGCAGCCGAGGGGTCCTTCATGCGGGCGACTTCCGCGGCGCCGATATTCCCAACGATGGGGATCGTGGGGGCTGACTCACGCACAACACTGAATGTCCGGTGGTACTGACTCTCTTCCAGCGCCTGCCTCTGGCTCCCGACGCCGAGCGCTATGTGCGCGGACTCGCAGACGGTGGCCAGGTCCCTGTTGATGGCCAGGGCGCCTGAGTATCCCCCCGTCATGCAGGAGACCATCAGGGGGAGTGAGAGCTCTTTGCCGAGGAACCGGGTCCCCGTATCTATTTCATCGAGGTTGAGCTCAGGGAGGGCGTTATGGACAAACTCGAGACGCTCGAGTCCGGTGGTCTTCCCCCTGAATCGCACATCCTTTGTCAGCGTGATGTCCACGTGCTGCTTCTTGCGCGACGTCGTCCTGTGACCGGGGGATCTTCTGGGCATGCGGACCGGGGACGTTGAGAAGGAATAAGGGAGGAAAATAGCGATTTGAAGCCTGAGAATCAAACAGCCGCCTTGATTATCGCTCCCTCTTTCCCTACCTTCAAAGACACTTTCCATCACGCCGAGAGAGAGTCAACTGATTCAATGCGCGCAATAATACCTGTCGCTGGAGTCGGAAGCCGGTTACGGCCTCACACATTCGCACTTCCCAAAGTTCTGCTGAACGTCGCCGGGAAACCCATCCTGGGTCATATCCTCGACAAGATCGTGGGGGAGGGGATTCACGAGGGGACGATCGTCGTGGGGCTTATGGGGGACAAGATCACTGAATACGTCTCGCAGGCGTACCCCGGGTTCCGCGCGGATTATGTGGAACAGGAGGAGCGCCTCGGACTGGGTCACGCGATCTATCTTTCGCGCCATACGATCGGGACCGAGCCCATCCTGATCATACTTGGTGATACGATATTCGACGTCGATCTCGCCCCCGTCCTGAAGGGGAGCAGCACCGCCATTGGCGTGAAGGCCGTGGAGGACCCCCGCCGGTTCGGCGTGGCGGAAGTGGAAAATGGCCGTATCACGAAGCTTGTCGAGAAACCTGAGAAACCGGCGACGAACCTCGCGGTTGTCGGTCTCTACTATGTCCGGAACCCGAAGCTTCTGTTGGAATGTCTGGACGACCTCGTGGCCAGAGACCGCCGCACAAAAGGGGAATATCAGCTCACCGACGCCCTGCAGATGATGATCGAGCGGGGGGAGCCGATGGTGCCGTTCATGGTGGAGGGATGGTTCGATTGCGGCAATCCGGAGACCCTCCTCTCGACGAACCGGGCGCTTCTGGAGAAGCGTTCCACGGGACGTGTGATCCAGGGGGTCGTCGTGAACGAACCGGTGTATATCGCTCCGACCGCCGTGCTTTCAAACTGCATTATCGGCCCGAACACGAGTGTCGGCGACGGAGCGGAGATCTCCGACTCTGTGATCCGGAACTCCATCATCAGCGAAAGCGCCAAAGTCCACGGAGCTCTTCTTGAGAACTCCATCGTGGGGAACGGGTCGGTGCTTTCGGGGAGCTACCGGCGAATCAACGTCGGCGGGGCATCCGAAATCGATTTCTTTTAGATATTTCAGCACACAGGCACATTTCATTTAAGGAGCGCCATGTCATATTTGTTCACGTCGGAATCGGTGTCCGAGGGACATCCGGACAAAGTCTGCGACCAGATCTCGGATGCCATCCTCGATGCGATCCTTGCCCAGGACAAGTCCGCCCGCGTCGCGTGCGAGAGCTTCGTCACGACAGGGCTTGCCTTCGTGGGGGGCGAGATCACGACGGATGCCTACATCGAAGTCCAGGATCTCGTGCGGCAGGTGATCCGGGATATCGGCTACACGAAAGCCGAATACCGCTTTGACGCGGAATCCTGCTCGGTCATATCGAGTATCCATTCACAATCTCCGGATATCGCGCGCGGCGTGGATACCGGCGGGGCCGGGGACCAGGGGATGATGTTCGGTTACGCGACAAACGAGACTCCGGAATACATGCCGATGTCCCTGATGTTCGCCCACAAGCTTGTGAAGCGGCTCTCTGAGGTTCGAAAGAAGCATTCCTCCCTCATGCCCTGGCTCCGGCCGGACGCGAAATCGCAGGTGACGATCGAATACCACGGGCGGAAGCCCGTCCGTGTCGATACGATCGTCGTCTCCACACAGCACGATGCTGGCGTCACGCAGAAAAAGATCAAAGAGGACGTGATCCGCCATATCATCAGACATGAGATTCCCGCCGATCTGCTCGACAAGAACACGATCATCCACGTGAACCCGACCGGGCGATTCGAAATCGGCGGGCCGCATGGCGACACAGGGCTGACCGGCAGAAAGATCATCGTGGACACGTACGGCGGCAAGGCTCCCCATGGAGGGGGCGCGTTCTCGGGGAAGGATCCGTCGAAAGTCGACAGGAGCGCCGCGTACGCCACTAGGCATATCGCGAAGAACCTCGTTGCCTCGGGACTCGCCGATGAGTGTCTGATCCAGGTGGCCTATGCTATCGGCGTGGCACAGCCCGTCTCCGTGAATGTCAATACGTTCGGCACGGGGCGGATTCCGGACATCGAGCTGGACAAGGTGATACTCAAGGAAATCGACATGACCCCCCGCGGCATCATCAAGCGGCTCGATCTTCGCCGGCCGATCTACAGGAAGACCGCTGCGTACGGGCACTTCGGCCGGAACGAGAAGGATTTCACATGGGAGAAACTCGACCTTGTCGACATGCTCCTGAAGGCGATCAAGTAGGAACATTTGAGAATCCGTATATTCAACACACGAAGAGGCGTCATGAACCACAAACCGGGAAAATACAAGGTAGCGAACCTGAAGCTGGCGGCGGAAGGGGATCGCCTCATAGAATGGGCGGAATCCAGGATGCCGGTCCTGATGGCCCTGCGCGCACGCTACGCGAAGAGCAAACCGTTCAAAGGGTACAGGATCGCCGGATGCCTTCACGTCACGAAGGAAACCGCGGTGCTCGTCAGAGCATTCGTTGAGACCGGAGCCGAGGTGAGCTGGAGCGGATGCAATCCCCTGTCGACAAACGACGCGGTGGCGGCCTCCCTGGCGAAACAGGGGACCTCGATATTCGCCTGGCACGGGATGAACGTCAAGGAGTTCTACTGGTGCATCGAGGAGACCCTGAAATTCCATCCGAACCTGACGCTTGATGACGGCGCCGACCTGATTTTCACAATCCATAACAAACACCCGGAGTTTGCGGAGAAGTATGTCATCGGAGGGACGGAGGAGACAACGACAGGTGTCCACCGCCTGAGGGCGATGGCCGCCGCCTCCGCGCTCAGGTACCCGGTGATCGCGGTAAACGACGCGGAGACCAAATGGGACTTCGATAACGTGTACGGGACGGGGCAGTCGACCCTCGACGGCGTGCTGCGTGCGACGAGCGTGCTGCTGGCAGGGAAGAACATTGTCGTCGCGGGATTCGGCCATTGCGGAAAGGGGGTCGCGCTCCGCGCCAAGGGACTCGGCGCCAATGTGATCGTCACCGAAGTGAAGGGGACCGCCGCACTGAAAGCGACGCTGGAGGGATACCGCGTCATGAAGATGGACGAGGCGGCCAAAGTGGGGGACCTGTTCATCACCGCAACCGGCGTCAAGGACGTGATCGTCGACCGCCACTTCAGATCGATGAAGGACGGGGCGATCGTCTGCAATACCGGCCACTATGACTGCGAAATAAACCTCGTCCAGCTTGCGAAATTCACGAAGCGGAAACGTGAGATCCGGATGAACAACGAGGAATACACGCTGAAGAACGGGAGGCGGCTCTACGTGCTTGCGCAGGGGCGGCTTGTGAACCTGGCCGCCGCCGAAGGCCATCCCTCGGAGGTCATGGACATGTCGTTCGCCAACCAGTTCATGTCGCAACTCCGTCTGGTCGAACTCCACAGGAAAGGGGTTCGCCTGGAAGACGCCGTGCATGATATTTCGCCGGAGCAGGACCAGGAGATCGCAGGTGTGAAGCTCTCGACTCAGGGGATAAAGATCGACACGCTGACACCTGAGCAGGTAAAATACATGGATGATTATTCCTCCGGCACCTGACGGGTCGGAGATGAGCGCGTGAAACGACGAAAGCGACCGGGTGGTCGCTTTCGTCGTTTCTGCCCCCTGAGGACAAAGGATTACTTTAGTCCCATCACCCGGTTTATCGCGAAGAGCAGGTAGTCGAAGTTGAACGGCTTCGTGATGTAATCGTCCGCTCCGAGCTTGAGCGTCTCCGTGCCGACCTTAAAGCCCACTCTGCCGGTCAGCATGATCACCTTACAGGCCAGCCCCTTCTCTTTGATGAACTTGAGGACATCGATCCCCGACTTCACCGGCATGTTGATGTCGAGGAGCATCAGGTTGTAATTCCCCTTCTCAAGCATCGCGATCGCCTTTGCCCCGTCTTCCGCCTCGTCCATAACAAACCCCTGCGGTCCCAACTGATCCTTGACAATCCGCCGCAGGTCAGGGTCGTCATCGGCAAGAAGAATTCGTAACTGGTCCATGGTCGGGGGTAGTATTAGACACGCATTATATAGTGATAATAGGCCAAAAAGTCAAACAACGCTCACAGGACGTGATTTCCC
>DASVIU010000422.1:0-3799 GCA_036386275.1 Bacteroidota bacterium
TCAGGCCCGACGACTTGATTTTGGCAGCCTCTTTGCACACATTGGGACAGACGCGTACGGCAACAGCCTGTCATTGCCACATCACCCTACACACGATGGTTCCTGCCGCAGTCGCCCTCCTCCGGCCGAAGCACTGGATCAAAAACGTCATCGTCTTCGCACCGCTCATATTCGGAAAAGGGCTCTTCAACCCTTCGCTGGCGCTCACATCGCTGAGGGCATTCGCTGCGTTCTGTCTCACTGCAAGCGCGGTGTACATACTCAACGACATCGCCGACGCCGAATCCGACCGGGCACATCCGGAAAAAAAGAACCGCCCCCTGGTATCCGGGGCCATTACGCGCCGCACGGCACTCGTTATCTTCACCCTGCTCCTGTGTGCCGACCTCTTCCTGTGCGCGGGGATGCAGGTGAAATTCATCGTCGTGATCGTCGCCTACTTCCTTCTGAACGTCGCCTATTCATTCCGGCTCAAGGAGGTCATACTCCTGGATGTTTTCCTGATCGCCGCCGGGTTCATGCTCCGGGTCCTCGGCGGAGCCTACGCGATAAGCGTGCAGGTCTCGAGCTGGATCGTCCTCTGTTCGATGTTCATTTCGCTGTTCCTCGGATTCGCCAAGAGGCGGGGGGAACTCGTGAACGTGCAGGGAGCGGAATCGGGAGCCCCGAGACGCGTGCTGCTGCTCTACCGGGTGGAGTTCCTTGACCAGATGCTGACGATTTCTGCAGCAGGCGCGGTGATCGCCTACGCACTCTACACGGTCGCGCCCCGAACCCTGGCGACCTTCGGGACCGAGAACCTCATCTACACGACGATTTTCGTCATCTACGGTGTTTTCCGGTATCTCTACCTGATCCATTCAGGGAAGCAGGGAGAAAACCCCACGAACGCACTCACATCAGATGTCCCGATCATCATCAATGGAGTGCTCTGGGTTCTCACCTGTGTGTACCTTATCTATCTCAGCGGCGAGGTCACCTGGCTTCCGAGGTAGGGTGCGGAGCGTCACTTCTCACTCCTCTTGTGCACCGGCAGTATTCCTCTTCACCGGCACCCCTCTCCATCCAATGTTTTTTGCGAATCTGGTATTCCGAACGTCAATTGTTTCCAATGTCCCTTCCAGAGGGGGGGAAAGGAGGCAATTGAGGAAAAATGTAGAAAGATTCAACAGAAATTGCGTTGACTTACCCCGCCTGAATATTTATATTTGATCTGAAGCAATGTCTGTCACCCCCGCAGGGAACCTCTATAAATAGAGGGTTTGTTAATAGCTCAGGCGGGCCGGACGGGTTTGCCCACCTGTTCACCACTTCAGAGGACCGGAATGGAAGGCAACTTCTCTAACAGAGTCCAGGATGTCATCAGGCTGAGCCGCGAGGAGGCTCTCAGGCTTGGCCACGACTACATCGGGACGGAGCACCTGCTGCTCGGCGTTATCCGTGAGGGGGAGGGGATTGCCGTGAAGATACTCCGGAACCTCGGGGTGGACCTCTATAAACTCAAGAAGGCAATCGAGGATACCGTGAGGACGTCCGGCGGGACGCTCACCATCGGAAATATTCCCCTGACCAAACAGGCGGAAAAAGTACTGAAAATAACGTATCTCGAGGCAAAGCTTTACAAGTCGGACGTCATCGGTACCGAGCATCTGCTCCTGTCGCTCCTCAGGGACGATGACAATATCGCCGCGCAGATCCTCCACCAGTTCAACATCCATTACGACGTCGTACGCGGGGAGCTTGACAATATCATAAGCGGTAAGCCGTCTACTCCCCCCCATGCACAGGCAGCCGCGGAGAAGAAACCGGAGAAGTCAAAGACGCCGGTCCTTGACAACTTCGGGCACGACCTCACCAAGCTGGCAGCTGAAGACAAACTCGATCCGATTGTCGGCCGCGAAAAAGAGATCGAGCGGGTGGCACAGGTCCTCAGCCGGAGGAAGAAGAACAACCCTGTGCTTATCGGCGAGCCCGGGGTGGGGAAAACGGCGATCGCTGAAGGTCTTGCAATGCGGATCGTGCAAAAGAAGGTCAGCCGGGTCCTTCATGGAAAGCGCGTTGTGACGCTCGACCTGGCCGCACTCGTCGCTGGGACAAAGTACCGGGGTCAGTTCGAAGAGAGGATGAAGGCGGTGATGAACGAGCTCGAGAAGGCCAAGGATGTTATCCTCTTCATCGACGAACTGCACACGATCGTCGGCGCGGGAGGGGCATCGGGATCTCTTGACGCCTCCAACATGTTCAAGCCGGCCCTCTCACGCGGCGAGCTGCAGTGCATCGGGGCGACGACGCTGGATGAATACCGCCAGTACATCGAGAAGGACGGCGCCCTGGACCGGCGTTTTCAGAAGATCATGGTCGACCCGACCACCGTCGACGAAACGGTACAGATCCTGAGGAACATCAAACACAAGTACGAAGAGCATCACGGCGTCCGCTACACGGACAAGGCCATCGACGCCGCGGTCAGGCTCAGCGACCGGTACATCACCGACAGGTTCCTCCCGGACAAGGCGATCGACGTGCTCGACGAGTCGGGCTCGCGCGTCCACCTTGCGAACATCCACGTCCCCAAGGAGATCGTCGACCTCGAAGGTGAAGTCGAGAAGATCAAACAGTCAAAGAACCAGGTCGTCAAGAACCAGAACTTCGAGGAAGCCGCCCGGCTGCGCGACCTGGAGAAGAAATTCCTGAGCGACCTCGACATCGCGAAACGCGAGTGGGAACTGAAGGCCCAGGACACGGTGCACGACGTCACAGAGGAGCACATGGCGGACGTCGTGGCGATGATGACCGGGATCCCGGTCAACAAGGTCGCGCAATCGGAGTCGCAGAAATTGCTGCAGATGGACAAGGTGCTCAAGGACCAGGTGGTGGGGCAGGACGAGGCGCTTGTGAAACTGACAAAGGCGATCCGCCGCACCCGCGCAGGTCTGAAGGACCCCCGCCGGCCGATCGGGTCGTTCATATTCCTGGGACCGACCGGTGTCGGAAAGACGGAGATGGCAAAAGCCCTGGCGCGCTACCTGTTCGACACCGAGGACGCCCTTATCCGCATCGACATGAGCGAGTACATGGAGAAGTTCGCCGTCTCCCGTCTCGTCGGCGCCCCCCCGGGATACGTCGGATACGAGGAGGGAGGACAGCTCACGGAAAAAGTGCGCCGGAAGCCCTACTCGGTTGTGCTCCTCGACGAGATCGAAAAGGCGCACCCTGACGTCTTCAACATACTGCTCCAGGTCCTTGACGACGGCATACTGACCGACAGCCTCGGACGAAGGGTCGACTTCAAGAACACGATCCTGATCATGACGTCGAACATCGGGACACGCGATCTGAAAAAGGCCGGTGGGTTCGGGTTCGGCGAAATGAGCGCGCAGGGGGACTACGGTCAGATGAAGTCCGTGATCGAAGAAGCCCTCAAGCGCGTGTTCAACCCTGAGTTCCTCAACCGCATTGACGACACGATCATATTCCATCAGCTCGAAAAATCCCACATCATAGAGATCGTCGGGATCCAGATGAAGGACATCATGAAGCGGACGAAGGCGATGGGGATCTCGATCGAGCTGACGAAACAGGCGAAAGAGTACCTTGCAGACAAGGGCTATGACCCCGCCTTCGGCGCCCGCCCGCTCCGGCGCGCGCTCCAGAGGTATATCGAAGACCCGGTCGCTGAGGAGATACTGAAAGGCAAATACCCGGAAGGGAGCACGATCAAGGTCAGGGTCAGCAAGAAAACGGGCGAACTGAAATTCAGCTCCATCCCCCCCGCCAAGACCGAAGGCGACGTCAGCAA
>DASVIU010000423.1:0-4432 GCA_036386275.1 Bacteroidota bacterium
TTCCCCGCTCGCTCCGCCGGAGGACTGCTTTGACACGCGCCAGGAGCTCGCGCAGGCTGAAGGGCTTCGTCATATAATCATCGGCACCCAGCTCCAGACCGAGAACCCTGTCGATCTCCTCCCCTTTCGCCGTCAGCATGATAACGGGGGTCAGGACCCCTTTCTCACGGGCTTTCTTCAACACATCGAATCCGGACAGCCCCGGGAGCATCACATCGAGGATGACGCAATCGAACGCATTGTCAATCCAGACCCGGAGTCCGGCTGTGCCGTCCCCTTCAGTCCGCACTCTGTATCCTTCGAACTCGAGGTTGTCCCTGAGCCCGGTCTGCATTTTCGGATCGTCTTCAATGATGAGTATTGTGCTCATATCGGAATGCCATTGTGAATGTACTCCCTCTCCCGGGTGTGCTCTTCAGGTCAACCCTTCCGCTGTGGGCCTCCATGATATGCCGCGCGATGGCAAGCCCGAGTCCGCTCCCCTTCGCGGCGGGGGTGTGCGTGGAGGGAACCCTGAAAAATGTCTCGAAGACCCGTTCCCGGTATTCGGGAGGTATTCCCGGACCGTGGTCCTCAATTTCCACATAGACCTCGTCCAGGCGGCGCCCTGTCGCCACGCGGAGATATTTCTCAGCCCCGCTGTATTTCACCGCGTTGTCGAGGATGTTGAGGAGTGCTTCCTGCACCGCCTCCGTATCCGCGCGGACCGCCGGAACCTGAGGATCGAGTTCCACGACCGGGGAGAACCCCTCGCTCCCCAGTTGCGGGGAAAATGAATTCAGGACACCCCGGACGACCGCATTCAGGTCGAGCGGGGAGAGAGTGTACGGCCTGCGTCCGGCTTCCATGCGGGAGAAATTCAGGAGGTTGTTGACGAGACGGGTGAGGCGTTCCGTCTCTTTTACAATCGTACCGTAGTATTCCTGTTTCTTCCCCTCCCCCGCGAGGCGCCCCATTTCCAGAGTCTCCGCATACATCCGGATGAGCGCCAGCGGGGTTCGGAGATCGTGGGAGACATTCGACACAAAGTCGGATTTCATGCGCACGAATTCCATCTCCCTCCGTACGCTCCGGTACACGACCCAGACCCCGGAGAGAAGCACGGCGTCAAGCACGACAAGTATGACAAGGTCGCGCGACACCCGCGACCGCGCAACCTGCTGGATCGTCTCCCCCTTGAGCTTGATCCCGACCTCGAGATCGGGAAAGAGCCAGAGCTGCCGCCGCTGTTCGGGAGCGGCGCCGGGTCCTTCCTCGCTCGCAAACACGCGATCCCCGTTCGACATCCTGAACACGGAGATGACAAATTCCCCGCCGGCAGCCTCGCGCATCCGCTCGCCGAGGACCTCCCGCACGAACCGTTCCTGGTGCAGCCTTATCCCCGCCAGGGCGGGAACGCCCCGGAGATCGCGCATGACGAAGAGAAGGACGACACCGCCCCCCTGACTCAAAAGATCCGGGAGCGTGCGCGACTCGATCTTCCGGTAGTTTTGAGTGCTGAGCATGAGCAAACGGTCGATAAGCTGCTTCTCGCCCGCGAGCAGAACGGCCAGGCGTTCCCGTCCGGCACGATCGTCCCCGTTTCTCCGGGCCATGAATGAGATGTCCGCCCCGGTCGAGTCGGCAATGAACACCGCATCGATCGCCGGGTTCCTCCCGAGGAACTCACCCGCGAACCCGGGAGGGAATGGTCCGTCCCTCCCGGACGGTTTCCATCCGTTTTCAACGACGCTCGCCCAGGTGTTTACAACGTCCCATGCAAACTGGTTTATGGAGAACAACGCGATGTCAAGCTGCCGGCGATACATATCCGCGACAAACGATTCGCTCCCGCTGAGCCCGCTGATCTCGTAAACAGTGAAGACCAGCACGGGGAGCAGGACGAGCAGGAGGAGAATGAGTGCGACGCCGCGGATTGTCCGGGGCCTTTTCACGTGGTCCGGTCGGAAGTGAAGTATCAAAACAGGTCATGGCAAACTATTCACTTCGGCCGAGAAAGTCAATCCGCCGGCGCCCGCGCTCGCACGATGCGGTTTTTTTCTGTATATTATATGACTTATTTCTTGAGGGACAAAGAATTGGGTATCAGAGAGGAAATAGAACGCCGGCGGACATTCGCGATCATCTCGCATCCCGACGCGGGAAAGACCACGCTGACGGAAAAATTCCTTCTTTACGGAGGCGCCGTGCAGCTCGCCGGCTCCGTCACCGCCAGGAGAAATCAGCGTCAATCGACGTCCGACTGGATGGAGCTGGAACGGAAGCGGGGGATCTCCATCAGTTCCACGGTCCTGCAGTTCGACTACAACGGTTACAAGATCAACCTCCTCGACACACCCGGCCACCAGGATTTTTCCGAGGATACCTACCGCGTGCTGACCGCCGTTGACGCCGTCGTCATGGTGATCGACGCCGCCAAAGGGATCGAGACACAGACGAGGAAGCTCTTCGAGGTGTGCAGGCGCCGGGGGATCCCGATCTTCACGTTCATGAACAAGCTGGACCGGCCGACGCGCGACCCGCTCGAACTGCTCGATGAGCTGGAACACGTCCTCGGCATCGGCGCCTTCCCCATGAACTGGCCTCTCGGAACGGGATTCAATTTCCGCGGCCTGTTCGACCGGCGGGCGCGGCAGGTGCATCTTTTCGAACTCGGCGCCGGCGGGGCCTACCGGGCTCCCGTGGAAATCTCGACACTGGCCGACCCGCTTGTTCGGGAACGCCTCGATGACGCGGCCCACGGCAGAGTGTCGGAAGAAATCGAGATGCTCGATCTTGCGGGGAACGCCTTCCACTCTTCCGACGTCCTCAACGGAAAGACCACCCCGGTGTTCTTCGGGAGCGCCAGGAATAACTTCGGCGTTCAGCTCCTGCTTGACGGATTCCTCGCACACGCCGAACCGCCGCGGCCCCGGATGAGCAAAGGGGCGGTCGTCCCCGTGGACAGCCCTGCATTCTCGGGATTTATATTCAAAATCCAGGCCAATATGGATCCCCGGCACCGCGACAGGGTCGCATTTCTGCGGGTCTGCTCGGGGAAGTTCTTACGGGACATGACGGCCATTCATGCACAGACGGGAAAGTCCATACGGCTCCCCAACGCTGCAAAACTGTTCGGGCGGGACCGGGAGACCGTGGACGAGGCATATCCGGGTGACATCGTCGGTTTCGTCGGTCAGTCGCTGCTCGGGATCGGGGACACTCTCACCGAAGACCCGTCGATCATGTACGATGAGATACCCCGGTTCCCGCCGGAATGCTTCGCCATACTCAACAACCCTAACCCCTCGAAGTTCAAGCGTTTCCGCGAGGGACTCGATCAGCTTCTCCAGGAAGGGGTCGTTCAGGGATTCCAACCGCGGAACGCTTCACAGCAGGTGCCGATACTCGCTGCCGTCGGCCCGCTGCAATTTGAAGTATTCCAGTCCCGCCTCGAAAGCGAATACGGCGCCGAGGCGCGTCTTGATCCCACGGAATGGAAATTCGCCCGGTGGATCCAGCCTTCCACCGACAGCTCCCTCATTGCTCCCGGCATGCTGCCGACCGGGGCGATACTCGCAGACGATTCACGGGGACAAACCGTCATACTCTTCCCCGGTGAGTGGGCACTCAACTACTTTGCGGAGAAACATCCCGCAGTTGCCCTGGGAGAGCTCCCCTTCGACAACGTATCCGCGGAAACCCGGCGATAAATAGACGGGGCCCTGTCCTGGCAGTGCCGGAACAGGGCCCCTGATCTGCTGCAGCCGGACGTCAGGCGGCCGATTTCACGAACGCCGCAATCCCGATCCCTCCGACAACCCAGCCGACAAGCGAATCGGCGATCCATCCGGTCGTGTAATCAACCGGATACATCATCCAGTTCCAGTTGGCCACGTGTACCGCGAGGCAGATGAAGACCCCGAGCGTGCCGCAGAACATGACACGGGCGAAGAAGCCTGCTTTCGCCGCGGTGCTTCTCGACAAGAGCCAGGCCGCCAGCATCGCCGTGAGTATGCTGTCGAGCAGTCCGATCCCCATCTCGGCCACCATCATATCGGAAGCTCCCGCAGGGTTGTACACCACCATTCCGACCGGGCCCTGATTGTATTTTTTCTTCCAGACATCGGTTGCAGCCTGGTCCCCGGATTTCGGCCTGGCGGGGAACATATACACCGATTTTTTGTCCATCCCGCTCTTCATCGCGGTGATCACCGAATCTTCATTCGCCATCTTTGCGACCGTTGACGTGTGAAGAGGAAGCGCAATCCACGCGACCGCACTCCAGATGAACATCAAAAGACCTCCGACAGCACCGCCGAGAAGTACTCTTTTCATGAAACCCTCCTAGTTAGAGTGTAAGTGCCCTGTCCAGTATCCTCTGGTTGAGCAGTCCGTTCGCTCCGTTGATTTCGGGTTCCGGCCCGCCGAGAATCCAGTCGGTGAACATCGT
>DASVIU010000424.1:0-6348 GCA_036386275.1 Bacteroidota bacterium
AGAAGCATCTCTGCCAGGCTGAGGTCAAGCCATTCGAATCCGCAACGCCGGTCCGCTTTTTCTCCCGTCATTGACGCGATCGTCGCCCGGCATTTCTCGCGGCCGTGCTCGAGATACTTCTGCAGTTCTTCTTTCGTGTACACCCGTTCAGGAAGCAGTCCCCGCTCGTCCATTTCGTCGAGCGTAAATGGAGCGGGGGGAGTAAATCCGGCGTCCGATTCAGACAGGTAGAGATCGAGATAGAATAGCGTGTGGAACGCAACATACCAGAACTCCGGCTTCTGAGACCTGTCGCCCCAGAGCGCCTCGGGACAAGCTCGGACCGCATTCTCAAGCATGTCGATGGATGCGCCGAACTGCTTCCAGATGATTGTCTTCACGGTTGCGTCCAACCGAAGGCTCCTCTCGCCATTATTGTACAATTGTCGTCTCGAAACCGTATTCTTCGTCAGCGATCTGATGGCTCGGGTCCACGAACACTTTCACAGGATATCCATATCTCGCATTGTACGACACCTGGAGAGAGGCGACGTTCGTCGTGTCGATCGATCGGACCAGCGCGAACAGGTCGGGAATCGTCATGAACGCTCCCCACCTGTCCTGCGCGAGGACGCTGCCGTCTGCCGGATCGACGACACCTGTAATTCTCCCTGAACGCACGCTGATCAAAAACCTCCTGCCGCCATCGACACAGAAGCATGTCCGCAACTGCAGCATTGAGTAGTCTTCCAGAGCATAGGCTTCCCATCGCAACAGAGGATCGGAAATTCCGCTGTGGTCAGCCAGCAGGCCATCGTCGGGCGCAGTGCCCATATCGGTGCATGACAACGATAGAATCGCGAACCACAGAATGGGCAGCGAGGGATGTATTTGTTGACAGCATACCGGAAAACGCACTTTCATAATTGCCCCCCTGGCTGTCGCTCAGACAGCAATCCTATTGCTCGAGAGCTTAAACAGTATCGAAGTGAGCTTCTTCATGTGAGCAACTCTCCTCGAAAGGAATATGGAGCCGGCTATCAGAAGCATGCCTCCGATGAAGTTCGGCAATCCCACCGAATACACCGCGGTATCAGTCATCTGTCGGGCCACGTAGAGAGCTGTCCCGACGATAAGAAACCCTCCCGCGAGCAGGAGAAGATTCGCAGAGATATCCAGGGGGCGAATGCCTCGGGACTGATTGCTGAGCAAATCCTTCAGGTATGATTCTTCCTCGGTGGTGAGTTTGGGATCCATGGTACCCCCCTCAAATGTTCCGGTGGTTCTCACTTTCGCATGTGAAGCACTCAGTTGGTGACAGTGCTTCGGCGATTGGATGTCCCACAAACGCCGAAGACCTCTTCTTCCCCGTTTGGGCTGATGGGTACAAAGAGGTCCTCTCAAAGAACCTTAAGCGCAATGGAATTTAACTCCGCATCAGACTAAACGCAAGCATGACGGAGTCAGGATGTGATGCACACTGGACTGCCTTCAAAGAATCCGTCATTCAGCATCTATTTGAACAGCTCGAGAAGCCAGTGCACCGTTCCAATCATGTCCATCGTGGGCGCAAGGATCCGTCCTTCCGTCCATGTGTCGTGAAGTTCCATCTGACGTGCTTTAATGAGCCCGCTTTTCTCGAAGGCGGTCATCTTCGAATTCCCGGCGAGTCGCCAGGCTTCACTCACCGATGGGGGAGAGGATGCGAAGAATCCCGGCAGCGATTTCGGCATGAGCAATGTGCGGAGAACAAGGCCCCTCAATTCCGGATAAACTCTCAGGAGGGAGTCGATCGCGGCGACATTTTTTGCGGCGTCCTCCTGATCGGAAAGGATCCTGTCAATTATTGTCCCCTGGTTCAGGAACAAACCCCTTTCAAACATCTGCTGGACGGGTCTGGCCGCGGCCGACTCCTGATGAACCTCTGTTATCCCGTGTGTGTGGGATGTGTCAAACTGGGGATTGGGGGTGTTCGTCGGGGGTGGATCGTTGACAGAAAGTGTCGCGAGGAGAATGAGAGAAAGCATGATCCAACCTGACAAGAGACGGTGTCTGTGCTCACCGATTTCAGTCACGCGTTCCGCCGAACAGCCTGTCGGTCCACATCAATATAACGTGGCAACGGCGGGGTGTCAACACGTGATGCTCCCGGTTGACGCGATGCCCCGTACCCTTGAGCCTCCCCGCCCCACGCCTTCGACATCTTGACTTCACATGCATGCTTCTCTATATTCTCGTCACACTGCTTCCATCCGCGCATGCCCGCCGCGCGGCTTTGCTCCATGGCGCCTGGACCACTTCCGCGATCGTTCTCTTGCACCTATGACGCTGCCACGACGGTTTATCACACGCGGACTCCTCGTCGCGGCTGCTTTCCCCGTAGTGTTCCTTGTTCTCTCACTCCTGTTCCCGTTGCCGTCCCTGAAGCCCTATTCCCTCGTCGTGCAGGACAGGGATGGGAGGTTCCTTCAGGCGTTCCTGACGCAGGACGGTGTATGGCGGCTCCGAACATCCCCGGACGAAATTCCCGGGAGGCTGAAAGATATACTCATCCGTCGTGAAGACCGGTGGTTCTATTATCATCCCGGCGTCAATCCCTTCGCGATACTCCGCGCTGTGGCCCAGAATGTCCGCTCCGGGCACCGTGTATCAGGTGCCTCGACGATTACGATGCAGATAGCCCGGATGCTTCACCCGGAAGAGCGGACCTACCTGAACAAAGCGGTGGAAGTCTTCAGGGCATTGCAGCTCGAAGCGAGGTACTCGAAGAAGGAGCTTCTCGAGATCTATCTCTCCGTTGCTCCGCTCGGCGGGAACGTCGAAGGTCTCAGGTCAGCCGCTCTCCTCTATTATGACACTCCCCTGGAGAGGCTCAACATCGCCCAGCTCTTCGACCTTATGCTCGTTCCGGGGGACCCGAACGGCCTGCAACCCGACCGGAAGGCGGACCGCCTGTTGGCTGAACGCAAACGCCAGGCTGCGGAATGGATCCGGCGGGGATTCCTCACCGCGGAGGATTCCGTCGTCATATGGAACACGCCTGCTCTGGCCGTCCGCCACGCACTCCCCCGGGCCGCGCCCCATTTTTCACTCCGCCTCAGAGAGCTCTTCCCGGGCGGGGGCGACGTACGGAGCTCGCTCGACCTCGGAATCCAGCATACAGTGGAACAACTCCTCTCAAATCACCTTCGTCCCTGGAAGCAGCGGGGAGTTCGCAACTGCGCCGTACTTGTCGTGGAGAACACGACTCGTGAAATCCTCGCGTACGCCGGTTCCGAGGATTTCGCGGACGCGGCCGCTTCAGGACAGGTTGATGCCGTGCGTGCTCTCCGTTCGCCCGGTTCGACGCTGAAACCTTTTCTGTACGCGATGCAGATGGACAGGGGAGAGCTGACTCCCCGGTCGAGGCTCCTCGACACCCCGTACGACGCGGAGGGCTTTCTTGCCGAAAACTACGACGGGCTCTATTCCGGCTACGTCTACGCAGAGGATGCCCTTCGCCGGTCATTGAACGTCCCCATGGTGCGCATGCTGAAGAAAGCCGGACTGCATCAGTTTCTGGATTTTACTTCCTCGGCCGGTTTTGCCTCGCTGCGTGGACAACGGGCCCGGCTCGGCCTCAGCATGATACTCGGCGGTTGCGGCGTCACGCTTGAAGAACTTGTCGCCGCCTACGCTGCTTTTCCGGCCGGCGGCAGATTCGCTCCTCTCCGGTTCACACACGACGGTGCCGGCCGACCCGGCGACTTTAAACAGATCTTTTCCCCCGCCTCTGCCTGGATGGTGACTGAAATCCTCCGCGGTCTCGACCGGCCCGATCTTCCCAATAACTTCGAATTTGCGCTCAACCTTCCCGCCGTTGCATTCAAGACCGGGACAAGTTACGGAAGGCGGGATGCCTGGTCGGTCGGATATTCCGCCGAGTACACGGTCGGTGTCTGGATCGGGAACGTTGACCAGAAGGGGAACCCGGAGCTGGTGGGAGGAAAGTCGGCCGCGCCGCTCCTGATCGACATCCTCAATTCCATCTCCAGGGGAAGCCAGAAAACGATACTCCCCCAGCCAAAGGACATACGCGGCCGACTCGTCTGTGCGAGGAGCGGTCTCCTTCCGGGACCGCGGTGTGAAAACCTCATTGATGATGTAAGCTCGGAATCTCATACGTCGCAGCGCGTCTGCGATATCTGCCGTGAAATCCTTGTGTCCCCGGACGGACGTCTCTCCTACTGCCCGTCATGCATTGCCGATCATTCGTTCAGGACCGTCACGGTTGCCGAGTATCCCGCGGAGCTTCTTGATTTCTGGCGCAAGTCCGGGACGGCGTATACCGCCGCCCCTCCTCACAATCCACGCTGCTCGAGGCTTTTCAGCGGCGACGGCCCCTCGATCGTCAGCCCGTCGGACGACATGACGTACTACTTCGTCGCGACAAAACAGAAACTCGTCCTCCAGGCGACCTCGGGGATCGATGTGCACCAGCACGCCTGGTATATCAATGATACGTATCTCGGGAAGAACGGGGCGGGAGAGAAGCTCTTCGTCCCCATTGCTGCGGGGGAGCACACTGTCACCTGCATCGATGACAGGGGGAGAGCGGCTTCCGTCCATATTAAAGTAAAGTACGTCCTCTAATTCCTATCCGGAAGGCAACTGTCATGAAGTTACTGTACGCCATCGTCCTGACCCTCCTCCTGGGGATCGTGCTCTTTTCCTGCTCCGGGCCGGATTCGCAGGCCCTGCGGCTCACCTCGGACCTCCCCTCGGGAGTCCTCTCCCGCGATGGGGTCATCACGCTCACATTCTCCCGCGGGGTGGTTCCGGTTGATTCTCTCAACCTCTGGACGAACACGCCGTTCATAGAATTCACCCCCGGGATCCCCGGGAAGTTCGTCTGGCAGGACACCACGCGGCTCGTCTTCAGCCCCGATCAGCCGTTTGCCGGAGACGCGAAGTTCAGCGGAAAACTGAACACCGCACTGCTGAAGGGGATGGCGCATGCGATGTCGTTCAAAGGTGGAGAAGAATTCACATTCTCGACCGGGCGGTTTATGCTGAAAACAGCCGAGTTCTTCTATGACAGGATCGGCGAAAAACGCCAGGTCGGCATCAAAGCGAACCTGGAATTCACATACCTGGTCAACCCTCAGGACATAGCCTCGAATATCAAAGTGACGATCGATGACGCCCCGCAGCAGATCGCGAAGTTGGTCACACAGGAGAAGAACCGGGTCATCGCCCTTGAAGTTGGGACGGTGACACAGCTGGAGAAGGCGCGTAACATCTCAATCACGTTCGACGATAAACTCGTCTCCCCCGAGACGAACACGCGCATCTGGATGGAACGGCCGTTTACATGCCAGCTTCCCCCCCTGGGGGAGTTGAAAATTTACGGCCAGACAGTCGGATTTGACGGCGTGACAAGCTCGATCAGGATCTCGACGTCCCAGGAGGTCGATGCGGCCGTGGCGAAGGCGAATGTCACGATAGATCCCGTCCGCGATTTCACCGTGACGAACGAGGGGACGGGATTCACGATAAGGGGGAAGTTCGAGCCGGGGACGGCGTTCCGGCTCCTGATCAAGAAGGGGATGGAGAGTGTCCTCGGTGGAAAGACGCAGAACGACTATCCGGCGGACATCGTGATAGGCAATATCGCGCCGTCGTTCCGTTTCACTTCCTCCTCAGGCATCTATATGCTCATGGGGGGGCGGCGGACTCTGGAGGTCAGGACGGTCAACATGCCGAAGCTCTTCGTGCGGGTGAGCCAGGTGTTTCAGAACAACCTGGTCTTCTTCCTCGACAACGGCCGGTCGTACGATTACTACGAGGGCGAAGAGGGCGGAGACGACGAAGACGGGGGGAGCTGGCGGGCGAAGTACCGCTACTACATGGGGAACTACGGGCGCCAGCTCAGTGTCGACACGCTCGTGACGAACGGTGCGACCAACCAGGAGGTGACTTCCGGAATCGATCTGAACCGGTTCACGAACAACGGGTACAAGGGATTCTATCTTGTGGAGATCGCCAACCCGGCCGAGCCGTGGCGGACCACCTCCAAGCTCGTTTCGGTCTCCGATCTCGGGCTCATCGTCAAACAGAGTCCCGACGAAGTGATGGTGTTCGTCGTGAGCCTACTGACGAACAAGCCGGTGCCGGGCGCGCTCGTGACGCTCGTTTCGACAAACAACCAGGTCATCGCCTCGGTGAAGTCCGGGAGTGACGGAGATGCGAAATTCAGCAACTACAGGACGACGGCGAAGGATTTCGTTCTGAAGCTCGTCACGGCAGAAGCGGAGAACGACTTCAACTTCATCAATCTTGTTGATTACAGGGTTGAAAGCTCCCGCTTTGACGTCGGGGGGAAGCGGG
>DASVIU010000425.1:0-4481 GCA_036386275.1 Bacteroidota bacterium
AGGCTCTCCACAGGAACGGACTTCTCGCCTACGCATGGCTCGAATGGCCGTATGTCGGCAAGGCGTTCTGGGACCGCCACCCCCTCTGGCGGCAAAAGAACGCACTGCTCCAGGACGCGCACCTGGATTTCCTCTATCTCATGGATCTGCAGAATCCCGAATGCATGGCCGAGGCGCTCAGAGAGCTCAAAGCCCTCCTCGCGCTCGACTGGGACGGAGTCGATGTCGCGGAATTCACGCTGACCGGCGCCGGGCGGGAGGCCCTCGAGGGCCCGGCGATGCCGGAATTTTTCACGGGATTTACCGATTTCGGCCGCCATGAATTTTCGAAGCAAGCCGGATTTGACCCGACGGAGCTCTTTGACCCCCGCTCGCCCCACTACTGGAAGGCGGACACCTCCGGATTGAAAACTTTCTACCGCTACCGGACCGGGGTCAACTATGCGGCCGAACGGACCATCTACGGCGAACTCCGGAAGGCCGACAGGGAGAAAGGGAGATCGGGGGAGCTGATGCTGACGATCGTCGACAACGCACTGCACCCCGAATTCGACGACTTGCTCGGTTTCAACATGAATGAGACGGTCGCAATCGCAAAACAGTTCGGCCTCACTCTCAATATCGAGGACCCGTACACGGAATGGAGCAGGCCGCCGGAAAGGTACACCGCCATGGGGAAATATTACCGCCGGCTCCTCGGGGAGAGACCATTTATCATTGATGTCAATGTCGTTCCGCTCGAAGAAGACAGGAAAGGACGGTTTTCCACGGAGCAGCCTGCCGGGACGGAGTTTCTCCAGCTCTGGCGCTATGCATCCGGTGAAACCGATCGTGTCTGCTTCTATTCCGAATCGAGCGTTTACGAAAAGGACTGGCAGCTCCTGCCGTTTGCCATGGCGGGGAGGGGGAGTGTGAAGGGGGAACAGGGAGCCATCAGGGTCGATGGACCGACTACCGTGACGCTCCGCTGCGAGCCCGGGGAGTGGAAGGTGCAGATGGACGGTCAACCGTGGCCCGCACGCGGAGATTCGGAAATCACGGTCCCCGCGGGGAAACATCGCATCAGTCTCTCTCAGGAAAACGGGGCGGAGGGAATCCGTCTTCTGTCAATCACAGGGGAACTTTACGGCGCGCGGTGGAGCGGCGACTCACTGGCGGTGGATTACCAGTCGGTGGGACGGTGCGCGCTGGGATTCGACACGGTACCGGGAGGGATGACAATCGATGAGAAGCCCGCTCTGCTCCGGCTCTATCGCGCGGGGAACGGCTGTGTCGTCATCGCTCCGCCCGGCAGGCACCGCTGTGCCGTTTCCAGGCGCTGACGCCTTTTTATTCCCCCGACGCCCCGCCGGCCGTGCGGAGTCGCAGTGTGCGGTAGGCCCAGTAGGCCCCGATGAAGAGGAACGCCCCGACGGCGTCGATCATGATATCCGCGAACTGGCCGTGCCTCCCGGGAGTCGATAACTGATGAAGTTCGTCAGACACGCCGTACAGGACCGCGAAGAAGAGGCCGAACAGATAGGAGTGTCGGGCAAGAAGAGGATAACGGGTCTGGCTGCTTATCGCGCGGTGAACGAGGAAGCAGAGGAATCCATAATAGATGAGGTGGACGAGCTTGGCCCACCCCCAGAATTCCACCTGCGGAAAATCCTCAGCCGGTATGGAAGAACTTATAAATATGACCACCATCCAGAGCGCGACAGGCAACAGATATCGCACCACATATCGGTCCCGGTTCAAATCGAGCTCTTCTCCCAAAGTGTTCTGATCCCCCTCGCTCTGTCACCCCTAATCTAACACTCCCCCGCCGAAATTGCAATTTCTCGACCCCCGAATTGGTGATAAGGGTCACAGATTTGAGGGTAGAGAACCCTTTCCCGCGAGAAGATTGGCCCGCCCGATCTCGCTCGTGTCGATGTAATCGGAGGCAGAATTCTCAATCCGCCGGATTTCGGCGAACGCAGATCCTGTTCGGGCAGTCCGCTTCGACGACCCTGACTCTTCCATCACGGACCTCGACCTTCATGTCCCCCTTTTCCCCCCGGAAAGTGGCTTCCCTGTTCTCGTGAATGTCCAGCTTCTCCACCGTTCTTCCCGCCACCCCGACAAGGACCGCAGAACCCTCCGTCCCGGGAAGGACGATGAACGACGCGGCAATACATGCGCAGAGGATGACTGTGGCGCTCACATCCCACGGCGTCAGCTTCGGGGAAAGCGGCGCCGCGGGACCGGGGACCGGAGGCATGGAGGGGGACGGGTCATCAGGATGGGTCAAGGGGTTCCATCATAGACGTCAGCTTGGCGGCCGACCCCCTGAATCCCGACTCTTCCGCCGGATCCAGGTTGAGCGTGAGTATCTCCTCCACGCCGTGGGCACCGACCACGCACGGGAGGCTCAGGCACATCTCTTTGACGCCGTGCTGGCCCGTCATCAGCGTCGACACAGACATGACGCGCCGGTAGTCACCGAGGATGGCCGCCACGATGGACAACAATCCGAGACCGATCGCGTAATACGTGGCCCCTTTGCGGCGGATGATTTCGTACGCCGCATCGCGCACCTGCGCAAACAGATTGTCCATATCGGCCTGGACGTAGGCTTTGTTCCTCAGCGGTGCAAATTCCTGCAGCCTGACCCCTCCGATGCTGGCGTGGCTCCAGACGGGGATCTCGCTATCCCCGTGTTCACCTATAATATAGGCATGCACGCTCCGCGCGTCAACACCGTAGTACTGGCCGAGGAGAAAGCGGAACCGGGAGGTATCGAGGATCGTCCCGGAGCCGATGACACGTCCCGGGGGGAGTCCGGAGACACCCACGGAGACGTACGTCAGTATGTCGACCGGGTTCGTCGCAACGAGTATGATGCCGTCAGGATTGTGGCGCACGACCTTGGGGACGATTTCCCGGAATATTCCGGCGTTGCGGGCGAGCAGGTCCAGGCGGCTCTCGCCGGGCTTCTGGGAAGCACCGGCGGCGATCACAACGACATGGGAGCCGGCACAATCGGCATAGTCTCCCGCCGCGATCTTCATCGGCCGCGTGAAGGAGAGCCCGTGGTTGAAATCCATCACCTCGCCGATCGCTTTGCCGGCGTTCGCGTCGATGAGCACGAGCTCGGAGGCGAGTCCGCGGATCATGAGTGCGTACGCGAACGACGACCCCACGAGTCCCGTCCCGACGAGCGACACCTTGCGCGTACCTTCATTGATCATACGTCATTCCTCCCCGGTGTTCAACGGATCAAGTACGGCAACTCCCGGTGAAAGGTCAAGGCGATGAAGGGGGCGGCCGCATTCCTCGTTGCTTTTCCCGGGCCATTATGGTACTATCAAATGTCGTTCAGATCCCGCCGCAGCGTGAAGCGAATGAACGGGCGTCAATGCACTCCGAGGAAGAAATGAACCACAGGCTCCTTCACCGTTGCATCGCCGGCGCCGTCTTCGCGATCGCCGCAGTCCAGTTCTTCGTCACCGCCCAGCCGACGGTCTCATTCTGGGACCCGGGGGAGCTCTCCGCAGCCGCCTACATGCTCCAGGTCCCCCATCCGCCGGGCGGCCCCCTCTTCTCGCTTGTCGGCAGGGTCTTCTACCTCCTCCCGATGCCGGGCGACCCGGGATTCCGGATGAATGCCGTGTCCGTGGTTTCGAGCGCCTTCGCGGTCCTGTTTCTCTACCTGATCGCGGTCAGACTGATACGGAATTACAGGGGGAATCAACCCGAGAGCCTGTCCGGGGCGCTGGGGACGTTCCTGGCGGCGGCGATCGGCGCACTCGCCCTTTCATTCTGCGACACGTTCTGGTTCAACGGCGTCGAGTCGAACTACTTCGCCGCGGCAACAGTGCTTTTCGCGGCAATGCTCTGGCTCCTCCTCGTCTGGTACGAGAACGCCGACAGGCCGGGAAGCGGGAGATACCTACTGCTCATTGCATACCTGGTCGGACTTTCGGCGGGGGTCCATCTGATGAGCGTCCCCACGATATTCACGGTCGTGATGGTTGTCGTCTTCCGGAGGTACGTCACGAACGACGAAACGTGCAGGAAGACAGGGTTGATCTTCCTGGCTCATGCGGGACTGATCCTCGCCGCCGCCTTCTTCTGGTGGAACGACATGACCTCCCGGCAGGTTCCGGCACCGGAAGAATTCTATGCCTATGACAGAAAATTCGCGATGGTGATGGGGGCGATCAGCCTCGGGGTCATGGCGGTATTCTATAAGAAGATATTCACAAAGGACTCATTCTATACTCCCCTTCTCGCCGCGGGAGCCGCCCTGTTCATCACCTACCCGGGGGTCATCAAGCTGCTCCCGGTGCTGATCCACCGCCTCTCGGGAAACGACAGCACCCTCGGGGTCGTTCTCCTCGCCGTCGTGCTCGGGTGTCTGGGGTACACGGCATACTTTTCGGGGAAGCGCGCGATGACGCTGCTGCACCTTTCTTCCCTCGCCCTCCTTTTCGTGATACTGGGTTTTTCGACGT
>DASVIU010000426.1:0-2271 GCA_036386275.1 Bacteroidota bacterium
TCCCCTGTTGGGCGCATGGAAGGCAGAGGCGATGTCTCCGATGGGGAAAATCCGGTGCACGCGGAGATTTACATCCGCTCTCGGCGGCAATTACGTTCAGCTTGTGGCCCAATGGGAATTCGGCAAGGGGGCGTACGAAGAGATCGCCATGTACGGTATCAAAGAGGGCACACTCTCTTTCTGGTCGTTCACGTCAGACGGAAAGCGGTCGGAAGGAACGATCGCAAACGGGAGCGACGTCCATGGCCAGGCGATCGCGTTCGAAGCGGAGATGCCGGCAGGACGCGCGCGGATGATCTACTGGCCGGACGACGGAGCCTGACAGATAAAAGGAATCATCAATCAGTTCTATTCAGCGCATTCACGACCCGTATGCAGCCCTGCGGTACCCGGCGTACCGCAATTTCATCACTGCCACGTTCCTGTTCACAATCGCGTTTCTCATACAAGAGGTCGCGCTCGGTTATGAGCTGTACACAATCACCCATGATCCTCTCGCGCTCGGGCTGACGGGGCTTGCCACGTTCGTACCGTTCATAGGGCTCTCCCTCTTCGGAGGGCATCTGGCGGACCGCATGAGCAGGCGCCTGATCATACTTGTTGCAATCGGCGTCATCACACTCGGCTCGCTCTTCCTTCACTTCTTCGCCCGGTCAGTTGAGGCGGGAAACGTCTCCCCGGCGGTCCTTGTCCCCGTCATATATGCGACGGTATTCATGATCGGGGTGTGCCGGGCCTTCCAGTCACCGGCCGCCTCTTCGCTCCGGGCCTTCCTGGTCCCCATCGCAGTGTACGAAAACGCCGCTACGTGGAGCACATCGGCCTTCCAGGCCGGCGCAATACTCGGCCCCGCGATTGCCGGATTTCTCTTTTCCTGGCTCGGATTCTCCGATACGCTCCTTGTCGTCATCTCCCTCTTTGCCTGCGCCCTTTTCCTCTACTCACGGACAGGGGACAGTCGTATCACCGGAACGCCCGCCCGGGGATCTTTGCTCGCAAGCGTCAGGGAAGGAGTGGGTTTTGTGTGGAAGACGAAGGTCATCCTGTACGCGCTCTCACTCGACCTCTTTTCAGTCCTCTTCGGCGGCGTGTTCGCCCTCCTCCCCATATACGCACAGGACATACTGAACGTCGGCGCCCAAGGTCTCGGGATACTTCGCGCAGCCCCTTCTGCGGGGGCGGTGATCATGCTGATGGTGCTCCAGAGGGTGTCACCAATGAGGCATGCCTGGCGCACTCTCCTGACATCCGTCGCCGGGTTCGGCGCGTCCGTCATCGTATTCGCGCTTTCCCCGTGGATGGGTCTTTCGGTCGCTGCGCTGTTCGTGAGCGGGGCATGCGACAGCATCAGCGTGGTGATCCGTCAGACAGTCCTCCAGTTGAAGACCCCGGACGCAATGCGCGGCCGCGTCATGGCGGTGAACGGGATTTTTGTATCGTCGTCAAATGAACTCGGGGCGTTCGAGTCCGGGGCCACCGCCAAATTGATGGGAGTCGTGCCGTCGGCAGTATTCGGAGGGGTGATGACACTTCTCATCGTCGGCTGGGTTTCGCTGAAGGCGAAGGAATTGTTCAACGTGAGATTCGATGCGAGAGGACAGGATGGCTGACACGATATGTCACGCGACGCAGGGAGGGCTCATGCTGCTCGCCCCTTTTATCGCAAGGATACGCAGGAAGGTATGGATCTGGGCGCTCGCCCTGGCAGGTGCGTTTTTCGGCGCTCTTCCCGATCTCTTCGGTGCGTACGGCAACCTGGTCCGTCATGATCAGTGGAAGCTCTACATCTCCGCACACGCAGGGCCCCGGGGGCAGATCCTCCGCTATGTCCCGATGTACTGGCTTCACCTGTTTGTGGATTCATTCACACACGGCCCGGGGAAGCGGTGGTGGATGTGGAACGAGCGGTTGTGGGTGGAGGTGGCGCTCTGGGCGGTGAACCTTGCGATCATCGCGTGGTTTGTGAGAATATGGAGGAGAAACCTCCCTCACGATGAACTGCGGAGCAGAACGGAAAGACAGTTTCGAGCGGGACCGGGATAGCGGCACCCGGCTGACCCGCATAATGGGCTCGGGCCCTTCAGGTCGCGGTCATTTGCCGCAGGACGATTCTGTCACAGGGCAAGATCGCGAGCCTGTCAGGCCCAAGATTCGAGAAGAGAATTCTGTGCAGCGGACAACCTCAGCGCCGACGACCCTGCGCCCGGTACCCTCCGCCTCCGCCTCCGCCACCGCCACCGGTACCGTAGGAGCGGTAACGGAACCCCCCAT
>DASVIU010000427.1:0-7040 GCA_036386275.1 Bacteroidota bacterium
CTATGCGAGACGAGCCGACGGCATCGCCCGCAGGAGATTCTCCCAATGATTGGAGCCCAAAAACAGAGTCCGGGAACGCGAGAGATCATTCGCGTTGCAGAAAAGCATATAGAGGCCCGCGAGTTCGATCTCGCCATGGAGAAACTCAGCACGGCCCAGAGAATGGAGCCTGATAATATTTATATAACCGCGATCGTCGAGCGCATTCATCGCATCGCTTCAGAATCCTCGAATGGCGGGAGGTTCCTCGGGCTCACGGTCGGTAACGAATTTGAAGAAGGTATAAAGTCGGTGAACGAAGCAGCCCGGCCGCCGGAGGGTGTTGACATGCTGATCAGAAGGCTCACCGCGAAAGCCACCGAGCTGATCCGCCAGGGTGCATATGAGACCGCGTTCGATTCGCTGATGAACGCGTACCTCCTGGACCCGGTGAATCTCACGCTTATGGAATCGGAAAAGACGCTCCTTCCCGCAATTGAGATGATGAGGAGACAGAAGTCAGGAAAAATGGGGAGCCAGAGGATGAGCGGCCTGTCGTTTTTCCCCCCGTCAGAGCGGAGGACGGACAGTTCGACTCTGAGCGCAGAAGATTCCCAGAGGCTCGAAGAGCTAAAGCGCCAGAAAGAAGCCGAGCGGACGGAGAGCGAGCGGGCGATGTGGCGTGAAGCCTCCCGTCTACCCAGGATTCTCGGAGAGATGCTCGAGCCCGTACCGCCGAAAGAACCGGAGAATTCTCCGCCGGCCCCCCCTGAGCAGGGTGAGCAGAAGGAGCCAGGAGGGTTTTTCTCGAAATTGCGCCACGGCAAATTCCTCATCTGAAGTTCCCGGGGGAGCTGTACGAGGGTGCCTTGCTATGCAGGGTGCCCTTTTGTATTTTATACGGGAACCTTCACCCGCGGCTCTCCGGTAGCACATGCCATGCGGGTTTCACTGACCCCGCACCTCACTGCATGCGCCTGCTCCTCCTCTCCCTCGTCACTCTCCCCATGGCGGCAACCGCTTTTCCTGCAACGGCGTCACTGACGGGGACGGTGCGCGACGCCTCGACAGGCGAAGCGCTCGCCGCCGCGAACATACGGGTGACCGGCACGTCACGGGGGACAATCACGAATGCCGCGGGAGAGTACTCGATTTCGCTCGCGACCGGGGAGTACAAAATCCTCTTCACGATGCTGGGGTACGCCCCTGACACAGTGTCGCTCCGGCTCGAAGGGGACATTCGGTACGATGAGCGAATGCGGGCGTCGGACATCGTACTCCCCGAGATCGTTGTTACTTCGGAGGACCCCGCGATCGGGATCATCCGCAGGGCCATCGCCAACAAGCAGCGGTGGCTCGACCGTCTCCGGTCGTACGAGATGCAGGCATTCACACGCCAGACGATCTACCGGGATACGGCGGTCGCCGCGATCAATGAATCGTATACGAAAGGCTACTGGCAGAAAGGGGACACGCTGCGCGAGATCGTCACGCAACGCCGCCAGACCGCAAACGTTCAAGCGGCGTTCAACTTTGCGTCCGTGGGGCGCATACTCAATTTCGCGGAGGACAGAATCAGCTTCGTCGGATACACGTTTGTCGGTCCGACAGCTCTCGATGCTCTTGAGTACTACGATTACAGGCTCCTCCGGACACGGTCCGCGGGGGGGAACGATGTGTATGATATCCGGATGATTCCGCGAACCCTGACCGTCCCGCTGTTCGAGGGGACGGTGAATATCGCGGGGGGGTCGTATGCGCTCGTCGGGGTGGATGTAGAACCCAACGCCGCTTTCCAGATCCCCTTCACAAAGCAGGTGTCCCTTCGCTACAGGCAGGAATTCGGTCTGTACGAATCATCCTTCTGGATGCCGGCCGACATCAGAATCAAGGCCGCGTTCACTGTCAGTGTGCTCGGATTCTCGATCCCGCGCATCATGCTGACACAGACGTCGGTCATCTCCGATTACTCGATCAACACTTCGATCCCCGATTCGATATTCAAGAGACCCAGGCTCGTCGTCGATTCAAGTGCCAACCGGCTGGATTCCTCCTACTGGGCGGCCAATACCATGCTCCCTCTCGACTCGCTCGAACAGCGGGCGTACCGCACGCTCGATTCCACGCAGGGCCTGGATGTACAGTTCCGCCCCGGGGGAGCTGTCATGACGCTGGGTGGCGGGACAGGGGTTGCAGGGACAGTGCTCTCCTATGCCGATCTGTCATTCAACCGGGTGGAGGGGTTCCATGCGGGGGTCAGCGCACGGTTTGACTCGTTGACGGATAACCTCTCCGCGAGTGCGGGGCTCGCGTACGGTTTTTCCGACAGGCACGGAAAGTACAATCTGGGCGTCACGGTGTACCCGGGCCCGCACAGGGTACTCGGTATCGGAGGGGCGGTCTACCGTGCGGTTGACCACGCACCCGACCGCGGATATTTCGATTCGTTCACAATTTCACTCTCCTCGTTGTTCAACAAGGAGGATTATCGTGATTATTTCGAGTCCGAGGGGGGGAGAATCTTCCTCCTGTTCCGTCCCTCCGTAAATTTCCATTCCAGGCTCACGTATACTCTCGAGGATGAGGCCCCCCTCTCCGGGCGCACGAACTTCAGCCTGTTCTACCCATCGCGTTCCTACCGGGCGAATCCTCCTGCCGCAGCGGGGAGGCTCGGCGCGCTGCGCCTTGATTTCCGTCTCGGACCTGAGCCGGTTCCTTTCGATTTCATACTGCAGAACGGACTGGACGTCGCAGTCGAGCATTCTTCCCCGCTCTTTACCGGGGGGGATTTCGACTTCACACGGCTGGAAGGGGTCCTTTCACTCAGCATCCCGACGTTCGGCCAGAGCTACCTGCTGAAGCCGGGATTCCGGATTCGCGCCTCCGCCGGCAGTGCGACCGGGAGCCTCCCTCCGCAGCGCCTGTTTTCCGTCGAGAGCGCTCTGGACGGTTTTGCACCTTTCGGCGTCATGCGCGGGGCACGTCCGAGGGAGTTCACCGGAAGCGGGTACCTCTCGCTCTCCGTCGAGCACAACTTCCGGAATATTCCGCTGCTGGCGCTCGGGATCCCGTTCCTGTACCGGAGCAATCTCGAACTTATAGTCTTCGCCGGGGCAGCGCGCGCATGGACAGGAAATACGCCTTCCGCGCCCGCACAGACAGGAACCTATTCGGAGACAGGATTCAGCGTCAGCAGGATTTTTGATCTGTTTCGGGCGGATTTCACGTGGCGGCTCTCCGCGCCACGGGGATTCTATTTCACACTGGGCGTGTCGAGCTTCCTGTGACTGGCGAAATTCCGCGCGCGTTCAGGGACGGATGGGGGCAAAATAGTCCCGATTCGACACATCCGGGGTTTCTTGGAATTGGTCGGATTTTTCCGTATTTTAGTTGACGCAACTGCATCGAAGTTTCGACCTCCGGCAATTGGCATCCGCCTGAGGCTTTTTTTTTCGCACGATGGATGGTATCTATGGACGGCATGCAGAGACAGGACATTCGCAACATCGCAATCATTGCGCACGTCGATCACGGCAAGACGACGCTTGTGGATCATATGCTCCGACAGACGGGGATATTCAGGCTGAATCAGCAGCTTATCACGCGCGTGATGGATTCGAACGACCTCGAAAAAGAGCGCGGTATCACGATACTGGCCAAGAACACGGCCATCCACTACAACGGCGTGAAGATCAATATCGTCGATACCCCGGGGCACGCCGACTTCGGCGGAGAGGTTGAGCGGACTCTGACGATGGTCGACGGGGTTTTACTTCTCGTCGATGCCGCCGAGGGCCCCCTCCCCGGAACCAAGTTCGTCCTGAAGAAATCCCTCGACCTGAATCTCAAGCCCATCGTCGTCATCAACAAGATCGACAGGAAGGACGCCCGTCCCCACGAAGTCCTCGATCTTGTCTTCGAGCTTTTCCTGTCACTCGGGGCAAACGACACGCAGCTCGATTTCCCGACAATCTACTGCATCGCCAAACAGGGGATCGCCCGCAACGAACTGGACCAGCAGAGCAACGACCTGGTCCCCCTCTTCGACGCCATCATCAACCATGTCCCGCCTCCTCCGGGGGATGTCACGTCCCCTTTCCAGATGCTCGTCACCACGATTGACTACAACGATTATCTGGGAAGGCTCGGCATAGGCCGGATACACAGAGGGACGATACGCCTTGGCGGCCCAATGAAGATCATACACAGGGACGGGGTTGTCGATGATGCGCGTGTTACCAAGATCTACACGTTTGACGGGCTCAAGAGGCTCGAAGTGACCTCCTCGGGCGCGGGCGACATCATTGCGATCGCCGGGATGGAGGACGTGGATATCGGAGAAACGATCGCCGACGAGGCCGATCCTACTCCCCTCCCCTTCGTGGCTATTGAGGAACCGACCCTCTCGATGAATTTCCTCGTCAACAACTCGCCATTTGCGGGGATCGAGGGGAAGTACGTCACCACCCGGCACCTGCACGAGCGGCTTACAAGAGAACTCCGTTCCAACGTCAGCCTCCGGATCGAGCTGACCGATTCGCCCGACACGTTCAAAGTGAGCGGGCGCGGCGAACTTCATCTGGCGATTCTGATTGAGACCATGCGCCGCGAAGGATTTGAACTCCAGGTCTCCCGGCCGGAGGTGATCTACAAACGGATTGCCGATGTCCTGTCGGAGCCGATGGAACACGTGATCATCGACGTGCCGGACGAATTTGTCGGTGTCGTTATCGAAAACCTCGGCCGCCGCAGAGGCGAAATGAGGAATATGGTCGCCAGCACCGGGAATACACGGCTCGAGTTTATCGTCCCGGCGCGCGGTCTGATCGGGTTCCGCGGCGAATTCATGACGCAGACCAAGGGAACCGGGATTCTCCACCACAATTTCCACGGCTACGAGCCGTTCAAGGGGGAGATGGCGCACCGGACGAAAGGGGCGCTCGTGACAATGGAGGCGGGCGAAGCGGTCGCCTACGGGATGTGGAAGCTGCAGGACCGTTCCGTGTTCTTTATCGACCCGGGAACAAAGGTGTATTCGGGGATGGTCGTCGGCGAGAATTCGCGCGAACAGGACATGACCGTGAATGTCTGCCGGACGAAACAGCTCTCCAACATGCGTGCATCGGGCTCGGACGAAGCGGTCCGGCTGGAACCTCCTCACATCATGACGCTCGAGCAGGCGATCGAATGGATCGGGGACGACGAGCTCGTGGAAGTCACGCCGCAGAGCATCCGTGTACGCAAGAAGACACTCGACGCGAACGCCCGCAACCGGATGTCGAGAAGAAAAGCAGACGCGGTCGAGGAGGCCCCCAGACCGTGAGGGGGAATACTGCGCGCATTATTCCACATCCCGAGGCATGACATCTACCGTGGCAACGACAAAGGTTTCCGAAAAAGCAGTCACCGCAGCGATCAACGATCTCCGTAGTCTCGCGTACAACCTCTGGTGGTCCTGGAATTCCTCGGCACAAGAGATCTTCAGACAGCTCTCTCCCTATATGTGGGAAACAAGTAACCACAATCCCGTGGAAGTCCTCCACTGGGTAAGCGAACACGAGCTCCGGGTGAGGCTCCAGAACCCGGCGTTCCACTCACAGGTCCGGAAGGCATGCGGGGATCTGCACGCGTACATGACCGAGAAACGGACATGGACGGCGAAGAACGGCGCCGGGCTCAAAGGGGGGACCATTGCCTATTTCAGTGCCGAGTTCGGTCTGCATGAAAGCCTCAGAATCTACTCAGGGGGTCTCGGCATACTGGCCGGCGACCATGCCAAATCCGCCAGCGACCTGGGACTCCCTCTGGCAGGGATGACGCTCTTCTACCGGCAGGGCTATTTCCAGCAGCAGCTTTCAGGGGACGGGTGGCAGCAGGAACGATATCCGAGCTATGACCCCACGCGGCTCCCGATTACGCCGGTAATCGACAGCAAGGGGAAGCGGGTTTTCTGCACGCTGGAGATTGGGAATGATCCGGTGCGAGTGCAAGCATGGACAATTCAGGTCGGGCGGATCAAGCTCTATCTGCTGGACACCGACCTGCCGGAGAACGACCAGAGATACCGCGAGCTTACAGCCCACGTCTACGGCGGTGACAACTCGACCCGCATCGCGCAGGAGATCGTCCTGGGGATCGGGGGGGTGCGCATGCTTCGCGCGATCGGACTGAAGCCTAAGACGTTTCACATGAACGAGGGGCATTCCGCTTTCCTGACACTCGAGCTTCTGCGGGAACAGCTCGCCGCAGGGAAGGCCCTTGAAGAGGCCGCGGAATTCGTGCGGGGACATTGTGTCTTCACAACACATACCCCCGTGCCGGCGGGGCACGACCGGTTCGATTTCGGACTGATGAATGCGTCGTTCCAGGGATTCATGAGCTCGGCGGGACTCACGGCCGACAAGCTGATGCGATTCGGTCGCGAACACCCGGACAACGACACCGAACCGTTCACGATGACGGTGCTCGCACTCAGGTTATGCCGTTCCGCCAACGGCGTCAGCGAGCTTCACGGCCGCATCAGCCAGCGGATGTGGCAGTCGCTCTACCCCGGGATCCCCGTCAACAAAGTCCCGATAGGACACGTGACCAACGGCGTTCATACGGCGGGATGGACGCTCCCCACAGCCAGCGAGTTCTGGACGACGCGGCTCGGCCCGCACTGGCGCGAGCGGCTCAGGGAGCCCCGTTTCTGGCAGGAAGCGCTCTCGACCCGCAAGGTCACGGACGAGGAACTCTGGGCGCTGCGGATGGCCCTCCGGCGCGAACTGATCGAATTTGCAAGGAAGCGGCTGAGCGAACAGAGCCTCCGGTACGGTAACACCGATATGGGGATATTCGATCACCTTCTCTCTCCCGACGCTCTGACGATTGGTTTTGCGCGGAGGTTTGCGACGTACAAACGCGCCCCTCTGTTCTTTCGTGACTTCGAGTGGGCATTGCACACGCTCAACACGAAAGAGACGCCGGTTCAGCTCGTGTTCGCCGGAAAGGCGCACCCTCGCGACGACGCAGGGAAGAGCTTCATCCGGGAGATCGTCAACATTTCCAAACGCGGGGAC
>DASVIU010000428.1:0-2394 GCA_036386275.1 Bacteroidota bacterium
TTACTCCTGCCTGGCTTCTCACCGATGGATCAGTCCGGGATTTCGTGGATACGACAAAGCACTACGTCGGGTTCGGTGGAGTGCCCGCCGGCAATTACTACATCGTTGTCAGGCACCGGAACCACCTCGCGATCATGAGCTCGGTGCGGTACAGCGTCACCGGCAGCCTGACGCCTGTGGTGTACGACTTCTCCACAGGGCAGGGACAGGCATTCGGCACCAATGCGATGGCCCACACGGGGACACGGTATGCACTGATCAGCGGCAACGCCAGCAATGCGGACGCCGTGATCAACGCTCTCGACAGGGTGGCCACGCGAAACAACGTGGGCGCGAACACCTACATTGCTGCCGACGTGAATCTTGATGGAGTGGTCAATGCTCTGGACAGGGTAGTGTCAAGGACCAATGTTGGGCAGTCAACTCAGGTTCCTTGACCTTTGCACAGCGGGAATTTATTTACATTAACTCCTACACCAACTCAACCAAGAGGAGGAGATAGATGAAGAGGAATTTTATGGCGGCGTCGATCCTGACGATCACAATGGTGCTGCTTGTTGCATCCCCGATTGCACAGGCGCAGGTGGGGAATGCCACTATCACGACCGTACGAAACGGCGTGAACTTTGATGTCAGCGTCTTCATTCAACGTATTGGCGGGACCCCATGGAGCCTGGGGAATTGCAGCTTTGTGTTCAATTACAATTCGTCTGCTATGACGTTCGATTCAATACTCACGAGGGGGATATGGGATGCCTCCACATCGGGGCTTTACTTCCCCCTCTCGTCGGGCTCCTATGGATCAGGAACCGCACGATCGATTGAAACCGAGAATGGGGGCGTTACAGGGACTGATGTCCCTCAGTCGTTGACGCTTGTCGGGACATTACGGTTCACGATCACTAATTTTGCTGTGAACCACAACATTACGTGGAATGCTCCGTTCAGCGTATGTACTGATGCTCCGGGGACACAGCAGACTGTGATACTGACCGATCCGACAAACGGCCCTCTCCCGATACAGCTCTCCAGCTTTGTCGCTTCAGTCGCCACGGCGGGACAGGCAGGGCTCCGCTGGACGACGCTGTCGGAGATCAACAACTACGGGTTCGAGGTGCAGAAGGCGGTGAACAATTCTGCCTCCTTCCAGAGCATTACCGGCAGCTTTATATCGGGGAATGGGACGACGACGGTAAAGCATGATTACTCCTATGTCGACAAATCCTACGCCTCGGGGAACGTTTACCGGCTGAAACAGCTCGACCTGGACGGGACGGCTCATTTTACCGATGCGGTTGATCCTCTCGGTGTGACGGGCGTCGCAGGCAAAGTGCTGCCGACGGTGTATTCATTAAGTCAGAACTACCCGAACCCCTTTAACCCCTCAACGGTTATCGAGTTCGCTCTGCCGAAGGATGCGCATGTGACACTCGAGGTGTACAACATCATCGGTCAGAAGGTGGCGACGCTCGTCGATGAGGTGCGTCCGGCGGGATATCATTCGGTGAAATTCGACGGAACGAACCTGTCAAGCGGGATGTATCTGTACAGGCTGTCCACGGGGCAGCAGACGTTCCTGAAGAAACTTCTGCTGATGAAATAAATGACAGTTCTTCAATAGCGCGGTTATAGGGTCAGCGCCCTGTCCGCCGCGAAGCGGACCGGGTACTGACCCTTCTGTTCTCAATAGGGACTCAAAAGGCAGGAAGGCATCGTGCAGAGATTCAACGAAAGATTCAGGGGTTTGGATTTCATCCTGGCCGCGTCGATTCTGCTCACGACGGTGTCCGTGAAAGCGTTTGCCGGCGAGGATGAAATCAAGGCCGCGAACATCAGCTTCAAGGTCGCGGGGCAGGTCGTGGTGATCTACTATGACCTCAACGCGTCGGCCGACCAGTTCTACAAGGTGTCGCTGACGCTGAAGAAGCGGTTCGATTCGACATTCACATACACGCCTGTCGATATCTCGGGCGATGTCGGCCCGTCCGTCATTCCCGGGGAAAACCGGATAGTGACATGGAAGCTCGCCGATGAATTCCCCAAAGGGTTGCCGGGGGAAGACTGTTTCTTCGTCATCGGCGTCGAGTCCGGAACAGAAGGAAAATCCGGGATCAGTCCTCTGATCTGGATCGCGGGAGGTGCCGCGGTCGTCGGAGGCGTGATCCTGGCGGTGGCTCTCAAGGGGAGCACGAATCCTCCCATCACGCCACCGGTGAACAATTTCCCGAATCCTCCGGGACGGCCCTGACACCCAAAAGGATCGACGGTCTGCGTTGCGTTGCATGTTCTGAGAATGTTCGCTGCGGGTTGCCCACCCAACCGCGCGTACGCCAACGGATGATTTGCGTCTGTGTTCTTGCTGTCTCATTCTGGATTCTCTTTTCAACCGCCTCC
>DASVIU010000429.1:0-16669 GCA_036386275.1 Bacteroidota bacterium
CCACGCCGGTAAGGAAAGCCCCCGCCCTGTCCGACTGCATATACGAACGGGTCCCCCCGGAGACCGGGATCGCGAGATCATCGATGTGGATCGGCGTCCGTTCGGTCCGGTGTCGGTCATCCCCCGAGCATCCGGCGAGAAGTGAGAGGCAGACGAAGGAGATAAAGGCATCGCGCATTGTTGCTCCGTTGCTTTGTGATCGCGCATAACCTACGGAAAACGGGGGAGAGAAACAAAGGCGTGGAATACGGGGGTACATTTTGTTATCATTGTCAATCATTCATTCGGGAGCGCCGTCAGAGACATGATCAACGTGGCAATTGAAGCAGCCCGCGAGGCGGGAAAGTTCCTCAAGTACAGCGTTGGCAAAGTCAGGAACATCGAAACGAAAGAGGGTGAGGAACGGAACCTCGTTTCGGAAATCGACAGGGGTTCCGAGGAGAGGATCATCAGCCTGATCAAGCGGCACTACCCGACACACGGGATACTCGCGGAAGAGAGCGGCGGGAGCAGCCCGGACGCCGAGTACAAATGGATCATCGATCCCCTCGACGGGACGACGAATTTCTTGCACGGGCTCCCCGTCTTCTGCGTCACCATCGGCATAGAGCACAGGGGGGAGATCATCGCCGGGGTGGTGTACGATCCGAACCAGGATATCCTGTACACCGCCGAAAAGGGGAGCGGGGCATACATGAACGGACGGCGGATGAAGGTCTCGACGACCGGGAAACTCATCAACAGCCTCCTCATGACGGGATTCCCCTACGATGTCGCGCAGAACCCGGAGCACGCGGTCGAACATTTCGTGAACTTCCTGATGGAAGCACGCGGAATCAGGAGATTCGGATCCGCGGCGCTGGACCTCTGCTACGTGGCCGCGGGGCGGCTGGACGGTTTCTGGGAAGTGAACCTCCATCCGTGGGACATGGCCGC
The DNA here is from genome assembly GCA_036386275.1 of Bacteroidota bacterium. GTDB lineage: Bacteria > Bacteroidota > Ignavibacteria > UBA10030 > UBA6906 > Fen-1273. The sequence goes on from DASVIU010000429.1 coordinate 937, forward strand.
GGGGATACTTCTGGTGACGGAGGCGGAGGGGAAAGTGAGCGATTTCAATGGCGCGCCGCTCAGCATTTACGGAAAGAAGGTCCTCGTTTCAAACGGATTGATACACGACGCGATGGTGAGCGTGCTGGGGAAACAGGGACGGGGCGGCACCGGGGGGATCAAAACCTCTTGATCATGTCGAAGAAGAGGATTCCGAACATCCCAAGGAGCGCGAGCGTGAAGACCGCCGCAATCCCCACGAGCGCCAGCCTCTGTTTCGTTTCTTGTACGTCGACCGGGCGGACCGGGTGCGTCTTCACGACCATATCCCCCGTGACTGAAGTCTGACAGGCCAGCCGGAGGTTCTTCTCCACGACACGGGCCACCGCAAGGTTCCCCCCGAGCGTCCCCTCCTCTTCACGCGTTTTCGGCGACGCCCCCTTGCCGTCGACGATCTCCACAGCACACGTGCCGCAGAAATTGTGCCCCCGGCAATTCAGAAGGGCGTCGAGCCCGCGGTAGGGAGACACGCCGAGCTTTTTCATCAGCAGCCTGAGGTTCGAGCCCGCCTCCGCATCGAAAGTTCGGTGCTCGTTATAGAAATTGACAACCGGCATGTTTCTCTCCATTTATGGTCAATACGTCCGCGGGGTGGTCCACGAGTGCACCCCTTCCTTGTCGACTGTCGCTTTCACGCAGTCCTTCGCGGGAAGAGGGGAATCTCCAATCGTGACGCAGGAAGAAAATTCCCGGACCGCCCGTTCGGCCACCTCAGCACGGTCGGTCTTTATCACGGCAAGCAGGTCGTTTTTCTCGACCCTGTCCCCGATCTTCCTGAAGAGTACGATCCCCGCTTTCGGATCGACAGGATCCTCCACCCTGAGTCTGCCGGCGCCGAGCTCGACCGCCAGCACGCCGATGCGCCTTGTCCCGAACCCCGTGATGTAGCCGGATGAAGTCGCGCGGACTTCGAGGGAAAGCTTCGAAACCGGGTAGCGGGCAGGATCACGGATAAACGAAGAATCCCCACCCTGGCGTTCCACAACCTGCAGAAATTTTTCGTACGCCCTCCCCGACCAGATTGCCGACCGGCACTCCGTTATCCCTTCGGCGAGGGTCGCAGCCCTGCCGCCGAGATGGACCATCGCCCCGCCGAGAACGTATGTGAGCTCCATGAGATCCGGGACGTTTTTTCCCTTCAGGCACTCGGCGGATTCGAGGACCTCGAGCCAGTTGCCGATCATCATCCCCAGGGGCTGGTCCATGTCGGTGATGAAGGCCACGGTCTCTTTTCCACAGCTGGTACCAATGGAGACGAGCGCCGTCGCGAGGGCGACCGAATCGTCATAGGACTGCATGAAGGCGCCGTCCCCGGTCTTGACATCGAGCACGAGCGCGTCGATCCCCTCGGCGAGCTTCTTGCTCATAATGCTCCCGGCGATCAGCGGTATCGATTCGACGGTGGCCGTGACGTCGCGGAGGGCGTACATCCTGCGGTCCGCCGGGGCGATGTCCGCGGTCTGACCGCTGAGAACAAGACCGGTCTCCCGTATCACGTCCGTGTACTCATCCATCGTCAGTCCGGTCCGGAAGCCGGGGATCGATTCGAGCTTGTCAAGCGTCCCCCCCGTGTGTCCGAGTCCTCTTCCGGAGATCATCGGAACCGCGACGCCGCAGGCGGCAACCATGGGGGCGAGTATCAGCGAGACCTTGTCCCCCACCCCGCCGGTCGAGTGCTTGTCGACCTTGCGCCCGGCGATCGACGAGAGATCGACGATCCTCCCGGAGCGGAGCATGACATCGGTGAAACGGGCGGTCTCCTCCGGTTCCATTCCCTTGAAAAACACCGCCATCAGGAACGCCGACATCTGATAGTCGGGCACCTCCCCACTGACGTATCCGCCGATCAGTGATTCGATTTCCTGGCGGGTGAGTGCGCCGCCGTTCCGCTTCTTACGGATGAGTTCAACTGTATTCAAGACGTTTACATGGCGTATTGAGGGACTGTCATTCGACAAGCGGGACGAGGGCGGAGAAATCGACGATGATATTGTCGTACGGCATACTCTACGGCTTCCGCTCATTAAGTCTCTTTTCGGCGAGGAGGAGCCCGATGATGGTCTTCGCGTCCGGGTATTCTCCACGAACCGCGCGCCCCACCGCTTCGTCGAACGGAACCTCTTCGATCGTCATGTTCAGCTCCCCTTCCTCCCTGCGAGGGCCCCCCGGAAGAAGTGAGAGTCCGCGGGCAAGGTAGATGTGGAGTTCTTCGTCGCAGAACCCGGGAGTGGTAAAGACCGTTGCCAGGTGCTCGAGAGAGGCGGCGCTGTAGCCCGTTTCTTCGGAAAGCTCCCTCCCCGCCGCTGACATCGGATCTTCCCCCTTGCCGAGCTTCCCGGCAGGAAGCTCGGTGACACGCTTGCCGACAGGGTAGCGAAGCTGCGACACAAGGAGGACGCGCCCGTCGTCCAGCAGCGGAACAGTGACCGCGCCGCCGGGATGACGCGCGATCTCCCGGACGCCCGCTTTCCCCGACGGGTATTCCACTCTATCGACAAGGAGGTCGATCACGCGCCCGGTGTAGAGAATTTCGCGGGAGAGAAGCTTCAACTCCATCGGCGCTCCCCCTTCGGAAATGTCATTTGTTCCCTCTGCTTCCCGGTTTGACGACCGGGAGCCCGCGCGCGCAGAGAGGGCATTCCGCAGGCGTGTATGCGACAACATCCATCGCCATCAGTGAAAACTGGACGCCCCCCGGGTCCATGGCAAACTCCACTTTCCCCCCGCTCCTGTCGACGATGAATGCGACGCCGGCGAGTTTCCCCCCCCCCTGCCGGACGAGCGAGATCACCTCCGAGACCGATCCACCCGTCGTCACCACGTCTTCGCAGACGAGCACTTTCTCCCCGGGCGTGATCTGGAACCCGCGCCGCAGCTCCATAACTCCTTCCTTCCGCTCGGCGAAAAGTGTGCGCGCCCTGAGCTGGCGCCCCACCTCCTGCCCCACGACGATCCCGCCGAGCGCGGGTGCCATCACAACATCAATCCCCGCGGGACGGAAGCGCTGTGCGAGTTCCCCGCAGAGCAACTCGGTGTAATGCGGGTACTGCAAGACTCTGGCGCACTGAAAATACCTGTCGCTGTGCAGCCCAGAGGTCAGCTGGAAATGCCCTTCCAGCAAAGCCCCGGAATCGCGGAATATCGAGAGAAGATGTTCCTGTTTCATCGCCCTCTGTGATCGTCTTTTGTCAGAAGAAGAACCTGAAACCCGCGCGGATGACGGCGGTAATGCCGACATCGGGATCGTCGTTCACGTACAGAGCCCTCGCTTCCGCGTCGAACGCCAGTGAACGGCTGAAACGGTATTCCAGTCCGCCGTACAGCGAGGCCGCCAGCCTCGTCTGGAACGGGATATTAAAGTACGTCACATGTCCGGAATCCGTGTCCTGGCGGTACTCCGCCCCGGTCATGTGCGAGAATCCGATCATGCCGCCGATGTAGGGGACGAGCTTCTTGCCGGGTGCAAGCGTGAAGCGCCCGACGACCCCGGCGACAATCTGGGCCACGGGAGGATTCTTGAACGGGAGGTTAGGGTAGGCAGAGGTAAATACGGAGCCGCGGAACCAGTATGCCGCCCCCTCGAGATCGAAACCCAGCGAGACCACAGGGCTCACGGCCTTCAGGACCTCCACCGACAGTGCGGGGCCGGAGCCCCAGTACTTCGTCAGTCCCTCGTGCGAGAGAGGCCATGACCAGCCCCCCAGGACGACTATCGAATGATTGCGGGCGGGTAAGGGGGGGAGCAGCGGACTCTGCGCCGCGCACTGCATCGCCGCCAGGAGCAGCATGACGGTCACCGCATTTCGCTTTCGCATAGTTCCCTCTTCTGTGATTGGAGAATATCGGTCGCTGCAGTCGCACCCGGCGAAGAGGCCGGTGCGAGTCACCACCCCTTCGTGCGGCGGAGACTCATGATATGTTCGACGTGCTTCTCGCCGTGACCCGCGTACACGTTGAGCTGGTTTTCAAGCGTGACTTCCCCCCGCTCCGGATGGACCGCACTCCTGGTCCAATCCCCGTCCGGAACGCGATCGAGAAGCATCGACCATCTGTCGTGCAGGCCGCGGAGGATTTCCATCGACACGCCGATCGGCATCTGCGTGGTGTCGGACAGAGCGGCCCAGGCGTTCTGGTCGTACGGCTTGATCGTAGGTTTCACTTCGGTAAGGATCAGCTTCATGCGGATGAACGCGTTCATGTGTGCATCCGCAAGGTGGTGGACGACCTGACGCAGGGTCCAGCCCCCGTCCCTGTACGGAGTGTCGAGCTGTTTGTCATTCAACCCCTTCACGGCCTCCTCAAGGACTGACGGGAGAGCCCGGATCAGGTCGATCTTGGTACGGCGTTCTTGACTCGTCATGCACGGCCCCCCTCGGTTTGTTCCACCTTGTTGTCGGCCGATCCCTTGAACGGCCGCTCCCTGTCTTCAAACTCAGGCCGGTAATAGTCCGACGCCTCGAATTCCTGCGCCCATCCGCTGCCCAACCCCAGATCCTCCAGGATTGTCAGCACTCTTTGATATTCGCTTTCGCGGACCTTCCGGTCCAGGAGGGGCATCGTGAGGGCCCTGTGGGTGGGGAAGTACTGCGACATCACGCTCAGGGTCGTGTCCGCCCCCAGCGTATCGCGGATCCATGTGAGGGTTTCCCTGCTGGCGGCGATGTCGTTCGGAAGGACCAGGTGGCGGATGATGAGACCCCGCTTCACGAGACCGTCCTCCCCCTTCACCAGGGGACCGCCGACCTGGCGGTGCATCTCCGCCACCGCCCTGCGCGCATGGACGGCATAGCCGTCGACTTTCGAGAACTCGCGCCCCATCGCGTCGTCGCCGTACTTCAGGTCAGGCAGGTAGATGTCGATCACCCCGTCCAGCAGGCGCAGGACCTCCAGGGCATCGTAAGCGTTCGTGTTATAAATGAGAGGGAGGCGAAGCCCCGCACCCGCGGCCGTTTCAAGCGCCATGACGATCTGGGGAACGAAATGCGTGGGGGAGACAAGCCCGATCCCGTGACATCCCTTTTCCTGGAGATCCAGCATCATCTGCGCCAGGCGCTCGATGCTTACCTCGTTCCTCCGTTCCTCTCTGTGGTTCTGACTGATCAGGTAGTTCTGGCAGTAGACGCAGCGGAGATTGCAGTTCCCGAAGAATATGTTGCCGACCCCGTGGGTCCCCGTCAGGGCGGGTTCCTCGCCGAAGTGGGGTGTCCAGGCGGACACCACCGGGAGCTCGCCCGAGTAACAGCGCGCGATCTCGCCGAGGAGGCGGTTGTTGCCGCAGTCGTGCGGGCAGATCGTGCACGAGGCGAGCATGGCACGGAGCTCTCCGGCGCGCCTGCGCAGTTCGCCGGAACGGTGCAATCCGATATAGGAAGGAACAAAGGGCATTGAAAAAAATATAGCAAAGTTTCGACGTGATTCCAATTGCCGAATGGGAGGAGAAACCGTATTTTATCATGTTGCGGTCTTTACCTGAAAACGACGGGCGCTCATGGCTGAAGACATCTTCATGACCGGTGGTACCGGGCTGGTCGGGACAAACCTCATCCCCAGGCTGCTCAGGGCGTTCCCTGGATCGACGATCACGCTCCTTGTCCGCGGGGACAATGATGCGGGCGCCGCATCCAGGGTTGACGGGATCGCGCGCGACGTGGAACGGGGAGAGGGGATCTCCGGAGCGCGGGAGCGGATCCGGGGCATCCGGGGGGACGTCCTGCTGGACCAGTGCGGGCTCTCCGGGAGGGACCTCGAACGGCTCGTGGCTGAAACGACGTACATCATTCATGGAGCGGCGACGATCAGGTTCGACCATCCGATTGAAGAGGCGCGCGAGGTGAACTGCGGGGGGACGCGGAAAATGCTCGCGATCGCGGAGCGGTGCGCTGGACGCGGGAAGCTGAAACGGTTTGTGTACATCGGGACCTCGTCAGTCTCGGGCCAGCGCGCGGGGGTCGTCACCGAAGAGGAACTCGAGACGGGGCAACGGTTCTTCAATACCTACGAACAATCCAAGTGCGAATCGGAACGGATCGTCCGCGACCACTTCAACCGGATCCCCGCGGTGATCTTCCGGCCCAGCATCATCATCGGCGATTCACGGACCGGCGCGACGAGTGCCTTCAACGTCATCTACATCCCCCTCCGCCTGGTCCAGAGGGGCCTGCTGGAATTCGTGCCCGGGACACCCTCGACGAAGATGGACCTCGTGCCGATCGACTGGGCGGACGACGTGATGGTGCACATCATGGGGCTGGACGCGGCGAACGGGAAAGTCTGCCACGTCACCGCCGGGCCTGACCGCGCGGCTCCACTGGGGGAAGTCGTTCTCAGCGCAACGGCATACTTCGACCGCCACACGCCGCTGGCGGCGCCCCGCCGGATGGAGTTCATCACGCAGGAGGAATTTGAACGACGCAGGAAGCTCACGCGCGGCAGGGAGGAAGCGCTCCTGGCACAGCTTGACACGCTGTTGCCGTACGTGAACATCGACAGGCTCTTCGACTCCAGAAACACCGACGCGCTGCTCCAGGGAAGCGGGATCACGTTCCCCGGATTCAGCGCGTATGCAGAGAAGATCTTTGCCTATTGCCTGAAGACACGGTGGGGCAAGCTGCCGGGATGAGCGCCGGTCCGCGTCACATCTCCTTCCTCCCTGAAACGAGTTTCAGTTTTTCAAGCTCCGATTTGTAGACGATGTGCCTCGAATCCACCGCGCGGTCGAGCGCAAGTATCCCGTTGACATGATCGATTTCATGCTGCAGGAGCTCCGACAGCGCGCCGCGCGCCTTCAGGACATGCTCTTTCCCCTCAGGATCCCGGTACCGCACTTCGACCGACAGGTGGCGTTTGAGCTTTACCGCGAGATCCGGAAAACTGAAGCAGTCGTCCCAGAGGGTCATCATCTGCCTGCTGCTCCTGATGATCTCGGGATTCACGAGCGCAAGGGGCCCGTCGATGTCGATGAACAGCACGCGCCGCCTGTCCCCGATCTGGGAGGCGGCGATCCCCCTGCCGAACCCGTTCCGCCGCCGGAAGTCGTGCAGCGTGTCCGCCATGTCCCGGACCAGAGCGCGGAGGTCGGGCGTGTTGTACTGCCTCACCCGCACGCAGACGGCGCGGAGAAGCGGATTGCCGAGCAGGAGAACCGGCCGGATGCTCATGAGCACCTCCGTATTATATTGGAACCCGGTGTATTCTTCCCATCTTCTGTCCGAGAAATCTCTCGCCGATCTCGGCAAACCGGGCGGGAAGGTCGCTGACATAGAACTCGAGGTTCGGTTTCTGCCTGCTCGGGTTCCGCAGTTTCTTCTCGTCCAGCGCGCGCTCCACGTCCGCGGCTACCGCAGCCCCCGAATCGATAAGGCTCACGCGAGGGTCCATCGCCGAGGCGATCGCGCCGCGCAAAACGGGATAGTGGGTACAGCCCAGTATCAATGTGTCGATCTTTTCCAGTGTGAGCGGGAAGAGGTACTCTTTCGCGACCAGGGCCGTAACCCTGTGGTCGATCCACCCCTCTTCAGCAAGCGGGACAAAGAGCGGGCACGCCTGTGCGAACACCTGGACGTCCGGGTCAATCTGGCGGATCGCGTGGGTATAGGCGCCGCTGTTGACCGTGGCGACCGTCCCGATGATTCCCACCCTCTTTTTCTTCGTCGCCCGGACCGCATCGCGGGCCCCCGGGAGTATCACCGCAACCACCGGCACACCGGCCCGCTTCTGAACGACGTCGAGTGCAACCGCCGAGACGGTGTTGCAGGCAATCACCACCATCTTGACTCCCTTCGAGACAAGAAAGTCCACATCCTGCATCGCATATTCCCTCACCACCGTGGGGGACTTCGGACCGTACGGCACGCGCGCCGTATCGCCGAAGTACACGATATTCTCGTTCGGGAGCCGTGCGGTCAACGCGCGCACGACAGTGAGTCCGCCGATCCCGCTGTCAAACACACCGATGGGTTTTGCATTCATGACGTGCGATCGAGCCGTTCCCCGGCAAGGTGTTGTATTGTCGCGAGAATCCTCTCCCGGATACTCTCCCTGGTCCCGCGATCCGTGACCTGTTTCCCCGACCGGTCAAGCGTGTAGAAGGCGTCGACGATCCCGTCCACGCGCGTGGCGATCTTCGCAAAGAAGATATCCAGCCCCAGGTCCGACATCGTTTCTGTCACACGGTAGAGAAACCCGACGGAGTCAGGAGCATAGACGTCGATAATCGTGTAGTGCGGGTTCTCTTCGAAGCGGACATCCGTCGTCACTGACGGGTTCGCCGGCGCCTTCGGCCGGCGTTTCCACTTCTTGTCGTGCTCCCGGAAGAGATTCTCGATGTCGAGGGCCCCCTCCATCACGAGACGAAGGTCCCCGGCGATCTTCTCGCATCGCCTCTGCTCCAGCCCCTGTTTCGTCCCGGAGTCGGTGACGCGAAACCTGTCGATAATGAGGCCGTCGTCCCTCGTAAACACGTTCGCGTCGAAGATGTCCGCATCGTTGACGGAAAGAACCGCGCAGAATTTTGAGAGCGCGAACGGCGCGTCCCGGGCGATCACGGTGATCTCCGTGTGCCCGCCCGCCCGGGAGAACAGCGCCGACACCGGCTCACTGTCCGCCCCTTTCAGGATATGCTGCCCGATCTCCTCTTCGCTGAAGAGCGCGACGTAGGACGCACTCCCCACCCCCGCGATATGGCGCCGGACCTGTTCCCGGGGAATCGACCCGCTCAGGGCTTCGACGACGCTTTCGGCCGCCTCATCGTTCTTCCCGCGGTGGAACTCGTCGATCTGGCTGCCGGTCAGGTTGCGCCTCAACACCTCCGAGGTGCGCTGGTACAGCTCCTGAAGCATCGCCGCTTTCCACTCCGTCCACACACTGGCATTGAGCGCGGACAGGTCGGCGTACGTCAGCAGGTAGAGGTAGTCAAGCTGTTCCGGACGCTCAAACCGGGAGGCGAATTCCCTCAGGGTGTCCGGATCGTGAATGTTCCGGCGGAACGCTGTCTGCTCCATCACGAGGTGGTTGCGGACGAGAAACCCGACGTCGGGGACCGCGTCCCGCATTCCCAGGCGGCTCAAGATCGCGGCGGACATGCCGACGCCGGTGATCTCGTGGTCCGCCACCCCGCGCGGCTTCGCGATGTCGTGCAGGAGTATGGCCGCATACAGGATATCCTTACGGGGCAGGTTCCGGAACACTTCCCGGAGGATACCCTGCTTCTCCCTCAGGTTTTCCGCGCAGGCGATCGCGATCAGCGTGTGCTCGTCCGCGGTATAGTAATGGTAGACATTGTGCTGGAAAAAAGCGACGAGCGCGCCGAACTCGGGGATGTACCGCGGAAGGATGTCCGCATCGTTCATCTCGTGCAGCGTTTCCGCAACGCGGTGGGTCCTGAGTATGCGGCGGAAATATGAAGAGAGCCGGGGCGAATCCGCGTCCCCCGGCTGCAGGACTTCGGCGCTCTTCTCGAGCATGCCTCGCAGGCGCAGATCCGGCGGCGCCTCGTGTTCGGCGGCAAGCGTGAACGCCTCGAAGATCTGTGCGGCATCGGCAAGCGCGGCCACGGCGGGATCGATTGTCAGCGCATCGTCGTAGACTATGAACGCGGAGCCGGCACGTCTGCCGGCGGATCCGGGCGGCCGGGGGGGCTCGATCGATTCCCTGAAACGCTGCCCTCCCCGTTGCAGGAGCCTGTACACCGTCCGGGCATGGAGATAGTACGCGCGCATGAAGACTTCCACCGGCTTGAGACCCGGCCCGGGCGCCACGCCGATCCCTCCGGCAACATCTCTCTGCAATGCGTATTCCAGAGTGTCGTGCTGGGACTCCCGGCGGAAGTGCATCTCATGCCGCACCCGGAGCAGGAACTCGAATGCCCTGATGGCGGCGGCGTGTTCCTCCGGATCGAGGAGGCCGTCCGCGGGGAGCTTGTCGAGGAACTCCTTCGTCGCACATGATCCCTCGCCAACCGGAGTGAAGTACCGCGGGTCTGTCCCCCGGTAAAGCCAGAACGCCGCATGCAGGTCACGCAGGCCCCCTGCGCTCTTTTTGATGTTCGGTTCAAGGAGCTTGACGGAGCTCCCGTAACGCTCATGACGCACCCGGACGTCCTCGAACACGCCGCCGATGAACCAGCCCGGGGAGCACTGTGCGATGAGCGCCTTCATGCGCTCGTACAGCTCCCCTGCGAGCGACGCATTGCCGCAGATGAACCGGCTTTCGATCATCGACGTCCAGGAATCGAACGTCTTCCCGTGAAGACCGAGCGCCTCATCGACCGTCCGGACGCTGTGCCCGATGTCGACCCCCGCATCCCAGAGGAAATGGAGCACGGCCTTCGCGGCCTCTCCGGCCGCCTCCGGAAGATCCCCCGTGTCGCACAATACCATGACATCGATGTCGGAGGAGGGACAGAGTTCTCTCCGCCCGTATCCCCCCAGCGCCAGTATCGCTATCGTGTCCTTCATCCCCGCAGGGAGGGAATCGAACGCAGACAGGATTGCCTCATCCGTCATCGAGGCGAGGGCTCTGCACGTGGCAAACCCCTCCGCGCCATTCCCGTGCGCGGTCGCGATTTCACTTCTCCGGGTATCGAGAAAAGCCCTGAGCGACCGGGGATCTGTTTGCATGGAATTCAATGGGGACGTAACAAAAAACCTCTCAATATATAAATATATCGAATGGAGGGAGGAGATTCAACAAATGGAACTGTGGAATAAATGAACAATCACGATTCCGATGCCAGAACAGGGGGGTTCTTCACGTGCGATCCTTGACAATCACCCCGGAGAGTGATACTTTCGGGCAGACAGCAATAAGGAATCTGCCATGGAAACAGAAAATCTCACGGTGATCCTGCGCAAGCATCCGTTTCTTGCAGACGTGTCCGATCAACACATGGAGGTCCTCCTTGGCTGTGCCTCCAATGTCTATTTCCCCGAAGGGTCCACTCTCGTACAGGAAGGACAAATCGCAAACAAGTTTTACCTCATCCGCGAAGGGCGCGTTGCTCTTGAGACGGATGCAATCGGGCGCGGACGGATGCGCATCCAGACGGTAGGCCCGGGCGATGTCCTTGGCTGGTCATGGCTCATCTCGCCGTTCCGCCTGCATTTTACGGGGATTGCCGTTTCGGATGTCCGTGCCCTCGCGCTCGACGGGGAATGCCTGCGGAAAAAATGCGAAAACGACCACGACTTTGGCTACGAGGTTCTGTCGCGGCTTTCGCAGGTGATAGAGCGACGCCTTGAGGGGACGCGGATGCAGCTCCTGGACCTGTACACCACCACATCGGACGTGGGCGCCTGAAAGGGGGCCCGTCGTCCCGCCCGTCAACGCACGAAAGAGGAAAAGCCCGCCGCACCATGAATGCGACGGGCTTTGTACTTTCTGAGAGAGGCGTCCTCCGACCATCTATGCCGCCAGCGCCTCCACTGCGACTTTCGCCAGCTCTGCCGGTGTGAATGGTTTCGGAATGAAATCAAACGCACCGAGTTTCGTGGCCTCAATGGCCGTCTCGATCGTGCCGTGCCCGGTGATAATGATAACCGGCAGATCGGGCCACCGGGTCCTTATGGATTTCAACACTTCCATGCCGCTTCTCTTCGGCATCTTCAGGTCGAGGAGAACGAGATCATACGCGTGCAGGTTCATCTTCTGGAGCGCTGCATCGACGTCAAGAGCTTCTTCCACCGCGCACTGTTGTTTTGAGAGGATCCTGCGGACACTGTGACACACAATCGGCTCGTCGTCGACCACGAGGACCGTGTATTTCGCCATGGCATCCCTCCCGTAGAGCCCGGCGATCGGGATATCTGAACGGGTCAGGCAGTTGAGATAGTCGGCCCCCGTGACCCGCTCGACCTCTGCGGCACTGAAAGGCATGTCAACATCAATGATGTCATTGGACAGCCGCCTGACATGGGTGATTGTCCTGGCGCGCTCCCTCTCCTTCTTCACAAGAGGACATTCCCCGGTGCATTCACTCCCTTCCAGGACGAGTCTCCGACACTCCCGCTCACCGTTGTAGCAATAGGCCTTCTCAGCGACTTTTTTGGGAAGAGGAACGTCCGAGTGGGTCAGCGCTTCAACGAATCCTTCGGACGTGTGCCGTGCAACCTCCCGTGCATTAAAGGGCATATCCACATCAATGTTTTCATCCGGGAGTTCATCCCTTTCGCCATCCTTCTCTTCCTTCGTTCCCTCCATGTGCCTGGCGACCCTTCCCGCGAGCGTGCTCTCGGTAACACGGGCCAGCTCATCGGGTGTAAAGGGTTTCGGGAGATACGCGGATGCACCGAGCCGGGTGGCCTTGACTGCAGATTCGATGGACGCGTACCCTGTGATCATGATGACATCCAGATCCGGATAATGATCCCGGACTATTTCGAGCAACTCCATCCCGCTTGTCCCCGGAATCATCAGGTCAGTGATGACAAGATCGAATGACATTTCCTTGATGAGCCTGACCGCATCATCGACATTGAGTGCCTGTGAGACGTCGTACCCTCTTCGTGAGAGGATCCTTTTCACGCTGTTGCACACCGTCTGTTCGTCATCAACAACAAGTATTTTTTCGGTTACCATGATAATCACCTTCCGGATGTCTGTCGCCTGCTTGAACTGCGCACCTGACCACAGAAAGCGCAATAGGCGTGCCAGTCACAGGAAATGCCCGTATTTGTGCTGTAACTCCGCGTGACGCCGGAGGTTGCCGCTGAGGCTGCGACCGGTCAGGATTCAGCTCGGGTGGCGGGGGGAAAGGGGCTGTGGTGTGATAAAGAGTGAAAACCAGGAGGCAAACAGCGTTTTTGCGGCCGGGACGTGCACAGAATGAATATACGGGTGCACAATCTGTTATGCAGGAGGCTCCTGTTTCTTGATCCGGTATTTCCTCAAGAGTGCCTGAAAGTTCGACCGCTGCATGTCCACGTCGCGCGCCGCCCTGGTGATGTTCCACTCGTTCCGCCGCAACGATTCTTCGAGAAAGAGCTTCTCAATTTCATACACGGAGGACTCCCGGATCGTCCTCTTGAGAGCCTTGAGCTCGTCACCCGACTTCGGGATCATCGAGCCGAGGGACGAGTCAGTTCTATAGAGTGCCGCGGAAACATGAACAGGCTGGATCTCATCCCCTTCGACGAGAATCGTCAGTCGTTCCACCGCATGCTCAAGTTCCCGCACATTTCCCGGCCAATGGTAGCTCATCAACAACTCCATGGCCTCCGGACTGACACGCGGCGCAGGCCTGTTCGCCGACGTGGAGTACCTCCGCACAAAGTGCATCACAAGCTCCGGAATGTCTTCGCGCCTTTCCCGAAGCGGCGGAAGCCTCAACGGGAAGACATTGAGACGATAGTACAGGTCTTCCCGGAACTTCCCGTGCTCGACGAGATCTTTGAGATTCTGGTTGGTCGCAAAAATCAGCCGGAGATCGACTTTTCTGACCGCAGTGCTCCCCACGGCGAGGAACTCCTTCTCCTGAAGCACGCGCAGCAGACGACTTTGTGCCTCAAGGGTCAGGTTTCCTATCTCATCGAGGAAGATCGTCCCGTGGTCCGCAGCTTCGAACACGCCCGCCCTGTCCGCTATTGCGCCGGTGAACGACCCCTTCACATGGCCGAAGAGCTCGCTTTCAAGCAGCGTGCTGGACAACGTGGAAATATCGACGGCGAAGAACTTGCCCTGTTTTCGTTTGCTCCAGTGATGGATCGCTTTTGCCGTCAAGTCCTTGCCGGTGCCGCTCTCCCCGATGATCAGAACCGTAGCGTCCGTCGGCCCCACTTTCCTGATCAGGCCGAACACTTCCCTCATCGCCGGACTCGTCCCTATCAGGCCCTCGAACCCTCCCTCCACCGCATTCTCGTACTGTGGCTCGGACATTTGCAGAAGCTTCCGTTTCTCCAATGCCCGGTCCAGGACGGCAACCAATTCGCCGGCAGTGAACGGCTTCGGGAGATAGTCGAATGCACCCGATCGCATCGTTTCGACCGCTGAGGCGATCGTGGCATACCCCGTGATGATCACCACCACCGTCGTCGGGTACTTCTCCCTGACGACATCCAGGACCTCAAGGCCTCCCATGTCCATCATCTTGAGATCCGTGAACACAACATCGAAGGTATCAGATTCCAGAATCCTGAGCGCCTCGCGGCCTGATGTCGCAAACGCGGTTATGTGGCCTTCCCGGCGGAACACCTTCTCACAACTCCTGCAGATGACCAGTTCATCATCGACGATCAGGATGTGCGCTTTCATGGGTTCTCGCCGGCGGTTTCTGCTGCGATGACCGGAAGCTCAATGATAAACGTCGACCCGGCGCCCACGACGCTCTCGACGCTCACGGTACCACCGTGCTGCTCCACAATGCCGTAGCTGATCGAAAGACCCAGGCCCGTGCCGTGCTCCTTCGTCGTGTAAAAGGGATCGAAAATCTTCTCCCGGACTGATTCCGGAATTCCGGGACCGTTATCGGCGAAACTCACGAGAATGGTTCCCCCGTCCCGCCCCGCCGAGGATCGTATTGTCAGCTTCCCCCCCTTTGTCATTGCTTCGGCCGCATTCAATATGATGTTGACAAAGACCTGTTGGATCTGGTCAGGGTCGACGAGCACGTCGGGGATGCCGGCGTCCAGCTGCTTCTCAATTGTTATGTTGCGAAACGATGCCTGGTTGCGAACAAGCAGAATGATGTTCTCGATGAGTCCGTTGATGTTTGCCAGGCGCTTCTGCGGTTTCGTCTGTTTGGCAAAGTCGAGCAGGCGCTTCACGATCTCGCGGCACCGTATGGTCTCATTCACCATCACCTCGACATCTTCCCTTCGCGGATCTTCCGGGTCGAGGTCCTCCAGCAAGAGACTGCTGTTCGTGAGCACGCCGGTAAGCGGGTTATTGATTTCATGAGCCACCCCCGCCGCCAGCTTTCCGAGCGAGGCGAGTTTTTCAGAACGGAACAGCTGCGCATTGATCTTCTTCATCTCCTCCGACCGCTCGTTGACCTTTTTCTCCAGCGTGTTCGTCCACTCTTCAAGCTCACGTTTCTCCGCGGCAAGTTGTTTCGCCATTGTGTTGAGCGAGCGCGCGAGTTGCTCAATTTCCCTGGGACCTCTGGCCGTGAATTCATGATCATACTCTCCCCCCGCGACTTTCCTTGAGATTTCTTCCAGTTTCCGCAGGGGGGTCGACAGACGCTTCGCAAGAAACACCGACACAAGGACAATAATGAGAATGCCGAGAAACGCAATCCCCAGGAAGGTCAACATCGTCTTCTGGAGGACCTGGTCAAACGGCTGCTTCAGCACACCCACGTACAGGATGCCGACGATGCCGCCCATCGGATCCCTGATGGGCTCATAGGCGGTGATGTAGGTGGCGTTGACGACAAAGGCCTCTCCGACCCAGCGGTTGCCCTCCGCTAGCACCACATCGTGCACTTCATTCGAGACAAGCGTCCCGAGCGCACGCGTACCGTCCTTGTTTTTCACATTTGTCGATATGCGCAGGTCACCCTGAAACACCGTCGCAGTGCCGATGCCATGTCCTTCGAAGACCTGTCCTTCGTGTACAATCTCGTTGATCTTGTCGACGATTTCGAAGTTCCGGTTCAGGAGAATCCCGCCAACCAGCACCCCGAGAAATCCATCATTGTCATCGAACAGCGGTACTGCCGACTCGAGCATCATCCCGGAATTTTCGAACTGGCCTTCCT
>DASVIU010000430.1:0-6384 GCA_036386275.1 Bacteroidota bacterium
GACCTCTCCCAACCGCCGCGGAAGATCCCAACCGGCCGGAGATCACGTCCCGGAAGGACAGCTCATCCGGCTGGCACGACACAGCCGGCAACACATACGCCCGATCTCCCTGGGGAACGTGGAACAACTATGACGAATCAAAAGCCAATCCCTATCCGAACCTCCCGGACCCTCTCGTCCTGAAAAACGGACGTCCGGTGAGGAATCCGGACATATGGTGGAGTGAGCAGAGGCCGCAAATCCTCGCCGATTTCGACAGGGAAATCTTCGGCAGGGAGCCTGAGAGAACACCTGCAGTCCGTTGGGAGCTCGCCAGGGCTGTTGACACAACGATCGGCAGGTTCCCGGTTTCCGAAAAACAACTCGTGGGGCATGTCGATAATTCGATGTACCCGAAGGCCGGCGTGGAAATCCAGCTGACACTGGTTGTCCCGGCGAAACCGGTACGTCCGGTTCCGGTCGTCATGGAGTTCGGGTTCATCCTCCCTCCGGGGTTTGCATTCCCCGGCATGCCGAAACCGGAGGGTCCGTCCTGGCAGGAGCAGGTTCTTGAAAAAGGGTGGGCCTATGCCGTGTACGTACCGACAACTGTTCAGCCTGATAATGCCGCCGGGCTCGCCGGAGGGATCATCGGGCTCGTCAACAGGGGGAAGCCGCGTGCAGCGGGTGATTGGGGCGCACTTCGGGCGTGGGCGTGGGGGGCCAGCCGGGCCCTGGACTGTTTCGAAGCCGACAGATCCATTGACGCGAAGAAAGTCTGCATTGAAGGGGTTTCCCGGTACGGCAAGGCGGTTCTCGTGACAATGGCGTACGATCAGCGATTTGCGATAGCTCTTGTGGGCTCGTCGGGGAAGGGGGGAGCCGCGCTCTACCGGCGCAACTACGGTGAATCGATGGGGAACATCTGCTCATCGGGGGAGTTTCATTGGTTTGCCGGCAATCTCCTCCGCTACGTCCTGGCCCCCGATGATCTGTCCGTTGATTCACACGAGCTGATTGCTCTGTGTGCTCCCCGCCCCGTATTCATCAGCTGCGGGTCACCGGAGGTTGAAGGCCGGTGGATCGACGGCACCGGACAATTCATGGCCGGAGCGGCCGCCGGGGGGGTCTATGCGTTGCTGGGGGGAAAGGGGCTGGGCACATCCGCGATGCCGCCGATCGGAACTCTTGTCGGCGGAGGGGCGCTTGTGTTCCGCCAGCACCAGGGGGGGCACACTGTTGGTCCCAACTGGCCCTACTTTCTTCGATTCGCGCAGGAACACTTCGGGAACGGAAAATAGTGCCGCGACCTCAGCTCCGGCGATGGCGGACGGCCGCGGGAATCTTAGTAGCTAATGTGGACGAAGGATACTGCTTGACGCGGCAATTGCATTGTGACGGTTGCGGCGGCGTTGGTGATCTCTATTTCTGAAGGCTGTGAAAATGTCTCAAGCCGTCCTGCTTCTTTGAGCCGGGCAGCCTGATCGGCCGTCGGATTCTGTGGAGACCCCATCTGTTTCCATACTTCGTACGAATTGCTGTGCGCATTGTCGATCCTGTACTGTGTCAGTGTTCCCTTCGCAGCCGGGATCCCTTTGATTGTAAGAACCACGGTTGAACCGGGACCCTGTATATCCAGATCAGTGTAATTCCAGAGCAGCACCGTCACGGTATTCTTGCCGCTGCACGCCAGCGCATTGACGTCTGTGCGGCTCCCTCTGACCCCCGAATCGCAGATAGCTTTGAAGTCGTAGTGCAGATCCCCCGAGACTTCAACACGGGTCCCCGACATCATACCCAGCATCCGGAAAACGTTAAGCACGGGCTTATCGACGCCGTGAGTCGCCAGACTGCGGAAACCGGCAAACCATGGTTGGTTCTCAAATTCAAACGCCCAGGTAACGGCGCCGACCAGGTTGACTCCAAAATCGTCAGCCATCTCATAGATGCGTGTGATCGAGGCAGCCTCGTAGCTTGAATACAGTGTGCCGTTGCGGTATGCATTTTCGGGACGTGTCGTCACGCCGCAGGCGGCGCATCCTTCAGGGTCAGATTCCCCGAGTATGACAGGAATCCCCCTGAGTCCGGGAAAAGAATGAATGACCGCGAAGTTATCCCTGATATTGTTCAACTGTGATTTCATCCCCATCCGTACAACCCCGTCGGTGAATTCAGGAGATCCTTTGGCATGGAATGCCACAAAGTCAAGCGGAGCTCCGGTCTTTCCTGTCGCCGCATTGGCGCCCGATACGCAGTGTTGAATAAATGATCGCAAAAATTGCATGCCGCCGCCGGTTGTATGGGGGCCGCCGCAACGGGCAGTCGGCAATGCACGTTTGACTGCGTCTGATGCAAAATCATACATCCTGCAATACTCCGTTACTTTATCCGGTGACATGAGGTACATGATATCCGGTTCGTTCCACAGCTCCCAGTACCAGCTTTCGACTTCCCCCTTCCCGTAGCGTTCACAACTATGCTTCACCCATTGAAAGATCAGCTCAGCCCATTTCGCGTAGTCCTTCGGAGGATACGCCCAGCCCGTTTCCAGCTTGCCGGACCCGCCCGGCGTCCAGTGATGCTGGTATGGCTCAGGATGGGTTGAGAGCGCTTCGGGCATGAAACCGATCTCGACAAAGGGCTTCATGTGCCGGTCAATGTACGAATCGAATATCCTGTCAACAATCGTCCAGGTGTAGACGGGATTACCGAGCGTGTCCTCCGTATACATATTAGTGGACCCCCATTTCAGCGCTGGTGTTCCGTCTCCCGACGTCATCAGGTTGTGGGTGCGCACGTTGACGGGGACCGGGCTCAACGCAGCCAGTTCCGATAACAGCATGGTCCCGTTGTTCATATAGGTGTAGTTGGGTTCATCATACCCGAACCATGCCCACAGATACTTCATCGGGCCCTTCCCTTTTGTCATATCGACGGTAATTGAAACAGAATCGGTTTGTGAATGAGTCCGTGAACAAAGAAGAACATGGAGCAGCATGATCGACCATATCGACACTAATGCTCGCATCCCTGTGATTCTGCAAATGGCGGGTGTGCACGATCCCCGGTTCATTGCGCTGATCCCTCGCGCAGGACAAAGTATGGCTGGTTCGACAAATCTGCCGCGAAGCCCGGGTACAGCCACGCCCTTTCCGGCCCCTCCTTCAATTCAAAGTAGTACTGGAGGGGATACACCGAGCGTGTATACTCTGCCGGTATTGTCGCCCGGTAGTGTGTGCCCTCGGATTGCATTGCCATCGTTTCAAACCGCTCGGCATGATTCACGTGACGGTAAAAAAGCCGCACCGACCCGATTGCTTTCTCAGTCGATAGCTCGATTGCCAGGGGTTCTCCCGGTGTGAATCGGTCCTGTGGAATGTGGCGGCATGGGGCAGAACCTCGCATGGGTCGCCCCATGGCCTCCTGTATCGCCGATTGCACGTTTACCCCCTGGGCAACAGTGGCGGGTTGAATATGCCCGGGGATTTTGGCCATGAACGCGATATCCTCGTCGATGGCAGGCAATCGATCGAGCCAGTGACCCCGTATGACATTCAGTTCGCCTACGGTAATGTCCGGCTCGTAGATATCCCGGGCATGATCCGCAAGCGCCGACCAGTAGTCCCGTGCTTTGCGGTACATCGACAGAGATTGTGTGAGCGCCTCGAGGTTGCCGCTTTGTTCAAAAAGGGCGTAGAGGACACCGGACCGGAATTTGGCCCCGAAGAACAGTCCCAATCCCGCCTGGATGGCGACATCGGCAGCCATCCGGCGGAATTCAGGGCGTCGTTTCCCCCTGGCCAGGGCCTGTGCCCGTGTAAGCTGCTCGGTCGCAGCATGGGCGAAGTCCTCCATCCACTGCGCACATTCGATGGGCGAATACTTGCCGCTCCGTTCACCGGTGAGTAATTCGGCCGCACAATGATTGATCCGGAGGAAGAGTTGTGGATCCATCGGGCTGACATTGCCGAAGACTCTGGGCGACGGCGTGTCAAAAAACGGATTGGTATTGTTCGGATCTGCAATCGAGAGGTTTGTGTACATCTCGGGCCAGTAGAGATTGTTGGCGGCCGAGACGCCGTGAGCAGTCAGCACAATCGGGAGTATGCGGGAGGCGTTTGCCAGAGCCGATTCAACGGCCTCTGCTCCGGCACTGAAGTGCCGCTCCAGATAACGGCGCCAGACCTCCGGCGGGGTGTTCGGATTGTACGCCAGTCTCCCGAACACTCTCAGGCTGTAAAGATACTTCTCCCAGTCCCATCGCGGCCGCAATGACGAATCCCGGTACCCGCAGCGATCTCCGGCTATCCCGGACCCGCGACGGCCTTTGAACGACAGGGGCTCCATGAGTTCGACTCCTCCGCTGCCGCAGAAGCTGAACGCCCGTGAGTGCGCGGCGCTCAGAACAGGGTCGCCCCAGAGAAGAAGGCGTTGCGTCCCAGGCCAGATGCGGTGCAACACGCCGTATCGCCGGTCTTCCCTGAGAAGGTCGCCATAGCCGTACCGGGTAAAACTGCGTGATCCGGCACTGAGGTTCATGAGTCCCTCTGTCTGTGCACCCGGCTTTGGAATCTCGAACGCCCGGATATCGGCCTGATGATACGGCAGCCCGAGATGCTCGGCCCAGTACTTGGGAGAGATGTTGACCGGCAATCCGGTGGCGATTGCGAGATCGATCATCGTGTCATCCATCCCTTTCGCATGCATGTCGATTTCCACCTTGCGGCCGCAGGCCGCAACGCCGTCAAATACCGTCTTCCAGAAATTGTAACTCCCCTCACGCACGCCGCTCTCTCCGTGTATGCGGAATGTGACTCCGCTGATCGCGGGACAGGCTTGTAAGAGCTGTCGGATGGCGTCGCGGCAATACGGGCCGTGCGTGTCGGGTGTCAGGCCCTCGATAGTGTAGTTCGGATGAGGACTGTTGAGCCATTCGTACCCGTGCATCCAGATGCCGAGCTGAAAGTGCATGCCCCGGGCCGCGGTCTGCTCGCTGATGTACCTCAGCATTGCCAGGTTGTTCTCGCGTTCCGCGTCAGCCAATTGCGGCACACGCACGTTGTATCCGGGAACAGAAAGGAAGAACGGATAGGCAAAGAGGAAGTATCCGTCGGTTACATTCTGGAGGACGTCGTACCCGATCCCCAGACTCAGATTGAATCTGTTAAAACGCTGTGAAGCGAGCATCGTAAGATACTGTTGCCACATCTCACGGTCGTTGTACCAGGGTTTGTCTTCAACATCGCTGACAAAGAGCCTGCTCAGGCTGCGGATGGCATTCGCGGGACGTTCAACGAGAGGCGTCTGAATATGCAGTGAGTCCAATGGCCGGTCTGAATATCTGACGCGGTCTGCAAGTTCAAGCAGGGCATAGACGAGCCCGCGCACGTCATACCCGCAGGCCAGTAGCAAGCGTTTCCCTTCTGAGTGAGCTGGTACGAGACCAAGGGCTTCCGGTACGGCGGGGATGTCGGACCCCGCGTCATGGAGCAGTTGACGGACCGCCTGAGAATCTGAACCACCGATGATGATGATCTGGTCGCCGCTTCGGGCACGGGAAAGGCGATCGCACCTGTGGACGTGGATCCCGGCGGACGTCAGGGCTCCCTCCAGTTCGCCCTGAGCCCACAGTGACGGTGTCGATCCTGCGATCATGTCCGCAGGGTGTGTCACAAGAGAGACTCCGCGTGTGCTGAACTCAAAGCGGCCCAGTGAGGACGCGCCGAATGCAGAGATGCCGACAATTCTTACAAAGTGCCGCCGGCTGATGTTTTGCGGTCCGCCTGCAGACTCCTGATTCATGTTATGTCCTTGCAGATGAACTCATTCTGACGGTGTGTGTGAACGGGTCAAAGACATTCAGAGCGGAAAAGTATGCGGCCGTGTAAATGTGGCCGGCCGGATCTCGAATGAGACTCATGATATGATATTCGAAGGCATGCTTCAAACACAGTTGTAACTGACAACTGCACTTGAACTTACGGGACCAGGAACGGGGAGTATGAGGAATGTACGCAATTCTGCACCGACCTGCATCCGGCGTCCCTTGATTTGCTTCTGATTTCTGCCAAACTTGTCGCAGGGGAATCAGCGGACAATATAGGGAATCATTCCAGTGAGTAAAGTACATTATCTTCTTCCGATCCTTGTGATGCTCACCGCCAGACCCGCGATCGCACAGCAGCCTGCGCCGGTGAAAGTCGAGGACGGAGTTCTACAGGGGACGTCCGAAGGCGGGCTGACGGTGTACAGAGGCGTCCCGTTTGCAGCGCCTCCTGTCGGCGACCTACGATGGCGCGCTCCTCAGCCTGCCGGCAAATGGGAGGGGGTGCATGACGCCGCCAGGTTCGCCCCCGGGCCCATGCAGGGTGGGAACCCTCCGTCGGGAAAGAGCGAGGACTGCCT
>DASVIU010000431.1:0-2189 GCA_036386275.1 Bacteroidota bacterium
CGCGTACGTCACGCGGGGTGTCTACCGATCCCGCGCCGCCTGCAACGGTCGATATGCGGGTAAACAGAGGTGTCTTCTCACCTACCTCGGTGAGTATCCTGGCGGTGGTGTATTTCTTCAATGAGGCGGTCAGCTCGAAGAATCCATGCGCGCCCGTCGCCCGCGCGTGAACGATACGCTCGGGAATACGCTCGTGATCGAAATGCGTGATTTTTTCGCGAAAGATAAAATCCTCCAGAAGCGCAGGGCCGTGCGGATTGGCCCTGAGCGAGTTTTGATTATCGGAGAGCGCGACGCCCTGGTTCGTCGTGAGCGCGGAATGCTCTCCACCAGCGAGTTGGTGCAGCTCGCCGCCGGCAGCCCGTTGTCGGTCTTTGTTGGACACCGAGCCCTTTTCCTGTGTGCGTTTTCCAGAATTACTCGGCGTCTTATTGTTGCTCATGATCGATCTCCTTAGTGTGTAACGCCAGTCTGCTGGCTATTGTCGTGTGCCGTCAATTTCGACGGGCCTTTCATAGCAACTACTCCAGTTGACGATTTTAACATCGTCGTTAGTTAGATTGCCTCAAAGAAGAGGCACCTTTTTTTTATGACGCCCAATCGGGATAGGGAGGAGCCTCACGGCTCCCCTCCTCCCACACCACCGTACATACGGGTCACGTATACGGCGGTTCGGTGGATTAAGTGTTCTCAGTCAACCTGCCAGGCTCGGCAGCCCGAGGGAGTGGAAGCAGCGCCACGGCAATGCGATGACCAGTGCCGGGCTCTGACTCAATCTCCACGGACCGTGGGCGGACTTGCAGGTGTTCCATGCAAGCTCACGACCCACTCCCCGCTTCCGGAGTTCACGGTATCCCGAGCGCCCCCACTGCTTCCAGACGTATGACCGCAGCCTCCGGCGTACCTTTCAAGGGTGAGGGTACTTCGGAAAAACCGAAGTACGCCTTCCATCCGAGGATGTAGGCCCTCAGTTCCTCGATGATCCCGGCAAGGGTCCGCCCGCGGGTGCGCCGCGTAATTTCGCGGATTCTCGTCTTGAAGCTTTTGAGCGCCTTGTCGCTCACCTTACGCCGGTTGTCCCGGCGGCGGGTGAAGGTGAATCCCAGAAACCTGCGGTTCCAGGGACGGTCTACCGCACTTTTAGCAGCGTTGACTTTGAGTCGCAGCCGCTTCTCCAGATACCGGGTTACACTCGCCATGACCCGTTCGCCCGCCGTTTTGCTTCTGACATAGGTATTGCAATCATCAGCATAACGGACGAAACGGTGGCCCCGTCTTTCCAGTTCCTTGTCAAAGTCGTCCAGAAGCAGATTGGAAAGAATCGGCGAAAGGGGACTACCTTGCGGAGTCCCTTCCGCTGCGGGTTCGAACCCCGCGAGCGTGACGGCTCCTGCGCTCAGAATCCGGCGGATGAGTTTCACGATCCGCCGGTCCCCTATCCGATCGGCTACCTTCGCCATGAGGATGTCGTGGTTGACACGGTCGAAGAACTTCTCCAGATCGATGTCTACCACGAAGGAGTATCCTTGCCGGATATGCTCCTGCGCCTTGGCGATGGCTTGATGCGCCGAGCGGTTGGGGCGAAAACCGTAGCTCGACGGCGAGAACCCGTCGTCCCATTCCTCCTGTAGCACCTGCATCAGGGCTTGCTGAACGAACCGGTCGAGGACCGTCGGGACCCCAAGCTGCCGCTCCCCTCCCCCCGGCTTCGGTATGGTTACTCTTCGTACCGGCTGGGGTTCATAGGCGCCATTCAGCAGGGTTTCCTTCAGTCGTGGCCAGTGTTCCTTGAGATGCTCCGGAAGATCTTCGACAGTCATCCCGTCGATTCCGGGAGCGCCTCTGTTGCGCCGAACCTGCCGGAGCGCACGCCGGAGGTTGTCCGCCTCCAGCATACGTTCCAAAAGATTCTCTTGGACCACCGGAGCGTCCTCTCTCCCTGTCCCAGAGGTGGATTCATCCCCGTGGTTTCCCAGGGGCAACGCAAGCTGCCTGTCGGATGCGATTCCACTTCTCGGCACGAAGCGACTTCTCCTTTCCCTCCGTTCGGGCCTTCGGCGAGATGAGGCTTCCGGATTTCTCTTCCGGCTCATTTCCTTCGCCTACTTTGCCCTCTGCTGACTTCCGCCAAGCGGTCAACAGTGATTCCTCACTGTTCAGCCAATTTCTCTCGCACGCGAGATCCCGAG
>DASVIU010000432.1:0-2991 GCA_036386275.1 Bacteroidota bacterium
GGTCGATTTCCCCCCGGTCGTGCTGGTAGTCCATCACCACCGTGGCCCCGAGCCGTTTTCGGACTCTGAAGACATCAGTAAGCTGCATCGACGACAGGTCTGCGAGGGGAACATCGCCATGGTCCTTGTCCAGCAGCGTGTACCCCACCGCCAGCTCGTTGTCGCTCAGGTTCCGCTGCTCTCCCGACGCCTGGATGAACACGCCGAACTGGTCGTCCGAGAACCGGTTCTCCGCGGATGCGACAACCCTGTAGTCGCTCCGCATATCCTTCAGGCTGTTGTAGCTCCCCTGTCCCCTCATCTCCACTTTCGGCACCCACGACGCACCCGCCGGTTCGCCGTTGCCCGTCTTTGAGGCCTTCCTCAGGTCGAAGTTCACGACGCCGCCGATCACTGTCGCGTCCATGTCAGGCGTGATCGCTTTGATCACCTCGATCCCCCCCAGCATGCTGGAGGAGATCATGCTCAGGTCATTCGCCCTGTCGCCGAGCGCGCTTGCCGGTCCTTCCGGGGAATTGGCGTCTGTGGATGTCAGGTTGGTCGCCGAGGGAACGTCGCTCGGCATCTCTACGCCGTCGATCGTCACCTGGTTGTACTGCGGTGCGAGCCCCCGGATCACCACCTGGGAGCCTTCGCCCCCCGTCCTGACCAGAGACACCCCGGGAAGCCTCCCCACCGATTCCGCCGCGTTGGCGTCCGGAAGCTCCTGGATGCGCGCCGCCGACACCACGTTCATCACCGACATCGACGTCAGCTGCTGGTTGATCGCCTCATTCTGACCCGCCGCCTGCGCCGTCACCACCACCGTCTCCCCCTCTATCGCCACGGGCACAAGCTTGAAGTCCTTCTTCACGTCGTTCCCCTCCTGCACGGTCAGCGCGTTGTTCGCCGTCTTGTACCCGACGTACGTCACACGCACCGTGTAGGTGCCCGCCGGTATGCTCCGCACGATGTACTTCCCCGCGACGTCGGACGTCGCCCCCATCCCGGTCCCCACCAGCAACACGTTGGCCCCCGGGAGCACATCCCCCGTCTGGGCATCCTTGATCACCCCGGAGAGCGTCCCGGTTTTCTGCGCCAGTGCGCCGATCCCGGAGCATGACGCCACGAGCGCCAGTCCCGCAACCACACGCAGTATCCTGTTCGCCATTGGGTCCTCACTTTCAATGTCATACAGGTTCAAGAAAGAATTCACCGTCCCGGCAATCCGTTCCTCTCATTTCATTCCACGATGATCTCGTCTACGAATAGCCATGCTTTCCCCCCCGCCCCGGGATGCCACGGAGGGCACGTGCCGACATTGCGGGCCACGACCCGGACATAGCGTGCCTCACTGGTTCCCGTCGCGACAGTGCAGTCCCTGACGAGGACCTCTTCGGTCCGCTTAAGGGGGTACGTCACCGCCGGCAGGATGACCCAGTTTCTGCCGTCGGAAGAGACTGAACACTCCACGCTCGATGGAGGGAATATCCACGAGCTCTGTTGCTGGAGAAACCCCGCCGTGACCCGGGTGACGGGGCGGGAACTCCCGAGATCGAGCACGGCGATCATGTCGTCCCCTTCAAAGCCGAGCCATTTCCCGTCGTGGAAATCGGTGGAGCCGCGCATGCCGTCGATCAGCGTCGCGCTTCCGCGGCCCGGATACTGCCGACTGAACGGCTTTTCCAGCGCGATCCCTGAAACGCGCAGGCATCGAGTGAATCGCGCTGCGGTCGCTTCCACGCAGAGCTCGCCCTGAAGGGCGGCAAGAGCAGTCACAGTCGCCGTTCGGTGAATCACGATCGGCGATGCGTACCGCTTTGAGCCGGCGGTGGGTGTGGTACCGTCCAGCGTGTAGTGGATCACCGCCCCTTCCGCGTCGGTTGAGAGCCGAACGGTCAGGGAGTCTTCGAACGACGCCCCGTCGGGCACGGCACTCACGCGCGGCGGGGCTTTGAACACACCGAACGTCGAGATTGCGGGACTCCACCGCGACTGATCGATGACCAGGCGTAGCCTCGATGCCGTAACCGGGGGAAACCGGAGCAGGCGCTTGTGGCCTATCGTCGTCCCCACGGCCGCAGGCTTCCATGCACCGCCGGTCCAGGCCTCCAGGTGAAAGCGTTCGACACGCTGACCCACGCGTGAGCACTCCTGGAGCATCGCGCGATCGAATGTCCGCTCGGAATTGAGCGTGCACTCCAGTGTCGCCGATACCACCCCCTCTTCCGTCATCCAATATGTGCCGTTGTCACCGTCGATAGCACATGCGGCATCGTGACCCTCGCGGGCGCTCGTGGCCCGGGCGGAGGCAAGCGCCAGGAGATTTGAGGCGAACGTGGCGTCCAGGATCCTGCGCATCCCCGTCAGGCTCCTGATGTCGTCCTCGTGTATGCGCCCGCGCGTATCCGGGGGGATGTTCAGGAGCAGGACGCTGTTTCTGCCGACCGAGCTGTAGTAGATATCAACGAGCGTCTCCGGCGACTTGACGAGATCGTCCTGATCATGGTGGTAGAACCACCCCGGGCGGATCGACACGTCCGTCTCGGAGGGATACCAGACGAGCGTCCGTGCATGCAGGATCTTCTCCCTGCTCCCGAGGTCGTCCGCCGTCAGGTCGCGGGGAACGAACGCGCCGTCAAGCGGGCTCTGCTGCGACGTCGCGGCGATCGAGTCGAGGTTGCCCGTGACATCCGGCACGACACTCCACTCCGTCTCTCTCCCGTAGCCCGACTCCGTCCCCACCCACCGGACATCGGGACCCATGATCGCGATGACGGCGCCGGGCTGCAACTCCCGGATCACCCTGTAATACGAGGGCCAGTCGTAGATCTGCTTCTTCCCGTTGGGCCCTTCGCCGCACGCCCCGTCAAACCAGACTTCGGAGATCTCGCCGAAGTTGGAGAGGAGCTCACGAAGCTGATTCCGGAAAAATTCGTTGTACTTCGGCGAATCGCCGTACGTCGGCTCGTGCCTGTCCCACGGCGACAGATACACGCCGAACTTGAGACC
>DASVIU010000433.1:0-5350 GCA_036386275.1 Bacteroidota bacterium
GTGGACGATGTACAGGTCATGAACCTCGTCAACCCATCCCACCGGCTTACCGGCACAGGCTCAACGCAGGTGAAGAAGTTGTGCGGGGCGATCAACCGGGCTCTTGACCGGATCCAGGACCTGCAGTTGAATGCCGATGACCAGGCCCGGAATTCCCGCCGCCAGGTGGAAGAGGAGAAGGCCGTTCTCGAAGCGTTGATACAGGATTTTTCGGACGCGGTCGTCGTCTGCAACGTCGAAGGACAGATACTCCTGTACAACAAGCGCGCCCGCGAGATACTGGCACACGAAGACCAGTCGCGCGAGCCGCAGTCACCTGCCGCCGCTTACATGGGTCTCGGGAGATCCGTGTTCGGGTTCATCGACAGGGACCTGATTGTTCATGCGCTGGAGGTGATCGACCGCTCGATGAAGGGAGGGGAAGGGAGGGCGATGGCCCACTTTGTTACGAAGGGGGCCGGGGGGGAACTCCTGCATGTGGAGGCCACCCCCGTGCTGACCGGAACACTGGAAATCCGCGGCACCATACTGCTGCTCCGGGATATATCGACACAGGTGGGACGCGATGTTCGGCGTGAGTGGCTGTTTGAGTCACTCATCGAACGACTCCGTTCTTCCCTGGCCACGATCAGAACTGCGGTGGAACTGCTCGTGGATCATCCGGGCATGGATGCCGGTCAGCGGGAACGCCTGACGCGTGTGATCCACGACGAATCATTCTCGCTCAGCGAATACATGGAATCACACCATGCGGACCATGCGGAGTACTCCGGTCGCCAGTGGCCGCTGGAGGAGATGCTCTGTAACGACGTTGCCGCGACAGTCAAACAGCGGGCGGAGCAGAGCCTGGACGTGAAAATGTCGCTCCGGCCTTCGATCGAGCAGATCCTTGTGCGGGTCGACAGCTTCTCCATGGTGCAGGCACTGGTGTATCTCATCGCATCGATGAAAAGCGAGACTGGAGGGATGGAATTTGGCATCAGACCTCTTCGCAACGAATCACTGGCCTCTCTGGACATACTCTGGGAGGGAAAACCGCCTCCCGCTGCGACACTCCGGGAATGGGAGCAGTCCAGGATCCGGATCGCGGGGCATGAAATACCGGTGACGCTCGCAGAAGTCCTCAAGCGCCATGACGCTGAACTCTGGTCGGGCACGGATCCGGACGGGACGCATGCTTATCTCCGCGTTGTGCTCCCATCCTTCGAAGTGGCCGGGGCCCGGGAGAGCTGGCAGGCGCTTCCGACAATGAAAAGCAGGCCGGAGTTCTACGACTTTGATCTCTTTGCATTGCCTTCCGGTTCCCTGCCGCTTGCGAAAGGGCAACTCACCGAGATCCCGTTTACTGCGTTCGACACAGAGACGACCGGATTGCGCCCCTCGGAAGGGGATGAAATCGTTTCAATCGGTGGGGTGAGAATTGTGAACGGGAGAATGCTCCGCGAGGAGACATTCGATCAGCTCATCGATCCCGGCCGCCCTATTTCAAGCGAATCAACTCAGATCCACGGGATCGATGATGCAATGGTGCAGGGACAGCCGGATATGCGGTGGGCGCTCCCGGCATTCGGCCGGTTTGCACAGGAGACGGTCCTTGTGGGGCACAATGCAGCGTTCGATATGAGATTTTTTCAGATCAAGGAGGAACCGATCGGCGTAAAGCTCCGGATGCCTGTCCTGGATACGATGTTGCTCTCGGCGGCGGTGCATCCGCATCACGAGGACCATTCGATCGAAGGGATCGCGGGGAGACTCGGCGTGAATATCGCCGGACGCCACACCGCGCTGGGTGATGCGATCGTCACCGGGGAGCTGTTCCTGAAGTTGATTCCGCTCCTGGCGGACAAGGGGATACGCACGCTGGGGGAGGCAATCGAGGCGTCGAAGAAGACGTATCTGGCGAGGGTGAAATACTGAGTGCAACGGATGGACAACTCATCGTCGAATCAGCGTTCCCGCACGGCCGACCGTGCTGACATGGTTCAGGAGGATTCATGCAGGCAAAGACGAAGATTGTGATTGCTATAGCGGCCTTCGTTTTTGTGCTTTTCATGGTTACGCTCAGCGGAAATTTTCTCTTTGAGGAGTTGATAGTCCTCTATCTCATCCCATTTGCGCCTGTCGGGAGCATCCTGATACTTTCTTTGCTCGTCGCCCGAATTCGTAAACGGAGCGTGTTACTGGAGCGACGGGGGAGAAGGCTTCTCATTGCCGGTTCGATATTCCATTGCCTGTTTATTGCCGTATTCCTGTTCTGTACGTGGCCTCGGTACTATGACAGAGCAGAAGCCGTCGAAGATATCGACTACTTCGTGAAGACACTTGAGGATGTACACCCCAATCTCTACGACCGTGTATCCAGGAAGGTTTTTGCTGACTCCGTTGAGAATCTGAAGAGACGCATACCCGGGAGTCTCGGGGAGAATGAATTGTTCGTTGACATTTCCAGACTCGGAGCTCTCGTCCAGGACGGACACACAGGGAACGGATACAGCTACTTCATGCGAAGGGGAAACCTCCTGTTCCGCAGGGTTTTTCCGTACAAGATCAAAGTGGAGAACGAGAGAATCTACGTTACAGGGAATTATTCCTATAAGGACGAAATCCCTGCGGGGTCAGAGATAGTTCGCATAAACGGGCTGACGGAGGCGGAGTTTATCAGCCAGTTAAGCGCCCTGTTGAGCTTTGAGACAGTACCCTTCCGCAACACTCTCCTAGCGAATCCAATGTTCATTGCAATCTGGAATGATTTCAAGGAGTATGTCGTTGAGTACCGACTTTCTCAAAGCAGTGAATTGCAGTCAATAACCGCAAGCGGAGGGATATATGCACGAATCCAGTTTATCCGGAGTCTGACCGCATTGCGGCAGCCGTATGAATTCAGAGTAGTCGCGGACAGCATCGGCTACATCGGATTCTATCAATGCAGC
This sequence comes from Bacteroidota bacterium, assembly GCA_036386275.1. Classification (GTDB taxonomy): domain Bacteria; phylum Bacteroidota; class Ignavibacteria; order UBA10030; family UBA6906; genus Fen-1273. The sequence continues at coordinate 2,931 of DASVIU010000433.1, forward strand.
GACCTGGAGCGGTTCAAAGGCTTCCTGAAGGAAACTTTTGAGACAGTGAAGAACAAACGGATGTCACATCTCATTATCGATGTACGGAGGAATGGAGGCGGCAATTCGGCCCTTGGAGACGAATTTATGCAATATGTCTCCAGAAAGCAGTTCAGAACTTTCGATCGAGTCACAATCAAGGTGAGCAAAGAGATACTGTCTTTGTATCCAGACTGGACGGATTTGAGCAAGAGAGAGCCGGGGAGTTTGTATGAAATTCCGGACATCCCCTTGACCCCGCTTCGCGAGAATCCATTGAGGTTTGACGGCGATTGCACGCTCCTCACGAGCAGACATACATTCTCCAGCGCTTCTGCTTTCGCTTCAGCATTTCGTTGCTTTGATGTCGGAGTGATAGTCGGTGCGGAGACCGGAGGGATCACCGTCTGCTACGGCGACGTTTATGGCTTTACCCTGCCTCATACCAAATTTGGATTCGGGGTCTCCCACAAAGAGTTCACGAACGCATGCGGGGTCGACGACCGGAGAGGAGTTATTCCGGACTATTTTGTTGAGAGCAGCTTTTCGGAAGAGAGGAAAGGGGAGGATACCGTGTTGGAATTCGCCGTAGAGCTGGCAAGAAAGACCGGCGTGCGGCGCGGCCCCCCGATGTTCTGAGCCCGGCACCTGCCCGTCAATTCAGCGGAGACCGAGGGCATCGAGCTGGTAGCGGACCTGCACAAGTTTGAGGAGTGATGAGACAGAATTCAACAGAGACCTGAGACGACGCGACTCCACCTTGCTCATCTTTCTGAGATCGAGATACCTCCCTGCGTCTTCTCCCCTCGTCCCGTACAAAACCCGGTACCGCATAAAGAGCTCGTACGCTTCGACGATGTCGGGCCTGATGCCTTCAATCGACCGGTCATCGGCGGCCATCAGTTCAATGCGATCGAGTGTGCCCGTGAGGGCATGAACCCCCCTGTCAAGGGCAAGGACACGCACCGCCTCGGTAACGGGCTTCATCGCACGAAGTTTCAGGTCAAAGAGCCCACTATGGGGGCCTTTTTTCTCGACATTGAGCCTCTCCCAGAGACCCGTAGCGGGGGGATTGTGGGCTGCATTTTTCGCAAGAAGGATGAGCGCGGTCCTATCGAGCGCGAGTTCCGCCGTGATGCACTCCCTGAGCGTACGGGCAAGGGCAAAATCGCCGTGGACAGGCCTGAAATCGAAAAAGGTGGCCGCGTTGAGGAGGGCTTCTTCCTGCGGCACGCGGATCCATGTGCGGAAGTACTCTTGCCATCTTGAGAGGGGCTGGCACCACTCAGGGTTGCTGGCCATGTTGTTCCCCGGACATGGTGCAAACCCGCATGATGCGAGTCCCGCAGTGACCTCGGAAGCGAGCCGGCCATAGTATGCCGCCGTCTGTTCCCGTTCTGTTTCTGCAGGATCCTCGTACACCAGCGCGGAGTCCTGGTCGGTTCGAATGAGCTGTTCCCTCCTCCCGTCGCTCCCGAGAGAAAGCCAGCAGTAGCCCGACGCGGGTTTACCAAGCCCCCCGGCCTCGAGCCCGCGTTCCGCCAGCGCGATCAACCGTGCGACAAGGGCGTCGTTGATCTCGGCGATCATGTCGGCGACAAAGCGGACGTTCATCTCGCGGGCGACGTACTGAGTGACAAGCTCCTCCCCCCTCCCACGCAATCCGGCAAGCCCGGCCACATCCTCCGCCTGCGTGATCTCTTTGGCGAGCACGGCGGGGTTGTTCCCGTGTAACAGGACCACATCATGTTCGGATATGATCCCGATTACGGCGGAACCAGGAGTCCCGTCTTCGGTGATGCACAGATGCCTGATCCCCCTCCTCATCATCGTGATGATCGTGCCGGAGGCAGTGCTCCTGACCGGAATGGTGACGACGGGTGTGCTCATGATCGAACGCACCAACCGGTCTGCCGGGAGCCCGCCGGCGACGACTTTTTTCCTGAGGTCGGTGTCTGTGACGATCCCGAGGGGGCGGCGCTCTTCGTCCACAACGACAATGGAGCCGACGTTCCGCTCCGACATGAGGGCGGCAGCCGCGTGGATGCTCGCATCGGCGCCGCATGTGACGACCTCCCGCACGGATGTGACGGGGAGTAATCCGTCGTCAGTCATTTTCGATTCTGGGCCTGATCCGGGGCTTGATCCGGTGCCGGGTGTGCCCTCTGGATTTGTGGAATAGGGTAGATCCATATCGACAGAATATACAACATCGAGGGGATCAGTGTCAGGTCATTTTTGAGGCGTGGTTTCAGCCCCGAAGTGGACCCGCTCTTCCACGACGGCGAATTTGTCCTGCGCTGATTGTTCGGCCTTCATCAAAGAAACCACAATCCCGACAACGAACGAGAGCGGGATCGTGACAATTCCCGGGTTTTTGAGAGGGAACAGGGCCGATGAGT
>DASVIU010000434.1:0-2920 GCA_036386275.1 Bacteroidota bacterium
ACATCCCTCCCGAGCTCCCGTCGGCGTTGTAGTAGAGCATCGTGAAATCCGCCCGGTTGCTTTTTCCGAGGACAAGGAGTCCGTCTCCTCCGACGCCAAAGTGCCTGTTGCAGACGGCAACGGCAAAGCGCTCGAAGTTGACGCCGATAGCCCCCGTGATATTGTTGACGAGGACGAAATCGTTTCCGGCGCCGGAAGCCTTTGTGAAGGAGATGGGAACGTTCATCTGGTCCTCGAGAGGAAGATTGACGTCGATTTGCGTTCAATGCCTGATGCAGAAACGCCCCCCCGGGGAGCGGGAGGGCGTTGTGTATGTGGAGATGGCGGGAGTCGAACCCGCGTCCGAAGAAAGGACCATCGAGATCACTACATACATAGTCAGTCTATTACGCTTCGCTCCGCCGTAACCGACAGACAGGTCGCTGGTGAAGTAACCCCGGGGATCCGGGCTTTCGCCCGGATTCGCCCTCTTCCTCCGGGGGGAGAAGGGGGCTATCCTGCCGGTATTCGGCGCCTCTTTGGAGTCTGGCAGGCAGGACTCCTGGAGACGGGCTACCTAGCGTTTAATTAGGCAGCCAGTGCGTAGTTGTAGTCTGCACTTAGGTTTTTCCGTTTTATTTACGTGCAACTCGGAGAGCACGGTATGCGATCTGGACCATCCCTACCCCGTCGAATCCGGGTCATCCCCTCTACACCAACAATCTATAGAATGGGTCGATGAATATCAAGTCCGTTCCACCCCTTCAATGCCCTGCCGTGATATTGTTTCGTCATCTGTGAGATACGTCGTGGTAAGGAAACTCTTCAGGTATTTGAACGCTTCTTCCGGGGTCTCCATGAACCGGAAGAGCCGGAGGTCGTCCCGCGTGATCATACCGTGAGCGACGAGTTCATCGAAATCGATCACCTTTTTCCAGTATTCCGGCCCGTACATCACGACCGCGACCGGTTTCTTTACCTTTTTCGTCTGGAGGAGCGTCAGGACCTCCATGAGCTCGTCCAGCGTGCCGAAACCTCCCGGGAATATGATGAGTGCTTTCGCAAGATAGACGAACCACAACTTCCGCATGAAGAAATAGTGAAAATCAAAATTGAGTTCTTTCGTTACGTAATCGTTGGCGTATTGTTCGAAAGGGAGGCTGATGTTCAGCCCGATCGACTCCCCTTTCGCCAGTGCCGCTCCCTTGTTGGCCGCCTCCATGATTCCAGGGCCCCCCCCCGTGCAGACGACGAACCGTCTCGGCGTGGAAAATTTCTTTGACCAGGCTGTGAGGAGCCGTGAGAGTTCGACCGCGTCGTCGTAATACCGGGACATCTGGACCTGGATCTCGGCGTCACGCAGGGACATGAGGAGCTGCTTTGTTGGTCTCTTGCTCCTGCGAAGTGCGGCTTCGACCTCCCTCAGCTTCGAGAGTGTCTCGTGCCGGGGCTGGATCCTTGCAGACCCGAACATGACGATCGTGTCCTTGATGCGGGCCTTCCGGAACCTTCTTTGCGGCTCCAGGAATTCGGATATCATCCGCACGATGCGGGCATCCGGGCTGTTGAGGAATTCCATGTCCTTGTACGCCTTCGGAGGCTTTGGAGAGTGGCGTTTCATGAGTCCCTTTCCGTCAGACAGTAGTATCGGTGGTCCTTCCCTTCGACCCGGATCCCCGTGGTGACGATCCCCTCGCGGACGAGTCGGCCGAGCGTGTGGAAGATGGATTGTCGTTCCCAGCGGAACAACCGGGCGATCGTCGGGACGGAGGAGACGAGCTGGTTCCGGAAATACCGCGCGAGTATCCGTGCCCGTGCGGTTTCGGGGGTCAACCGGCGCGCCCTCCGTACCTGAAGGGGGAACGCCTCCCGCAGAGGCGCCCAGACGAACGTGAACGGGTCGTCAAGCTCCGCAACCTTGACGATGAACATCTTCTCCTGAAGTTCTGCGATGGCGCGGTCGAAGTGTACCCGCGCGCTCTTCCCGTGATTGCCTGTTGCCAGCTTCAGTCCCCTGGTCGTCTGTGGTGAGGAATCGGCCAGAGCATCCATGATGGCACGTGCAGTACCTGTGAGACGTCCCTTGATGAATTCCTTTTCGTACTCGGCCTTGAGGCCTGTCCTGTGCGATAGCACGTAGAAGTACGGCAGGTATTCCAACGACACCATCATCGGCCGGCGCTTGAGCAGTTTGCCGTAATAGATTCTCCCCTCGGCCGGGAGGACGTTTTTCATCTCCCAGACGAACGAGATCCCGGGGTCGTGGTGCGTATGCTCAGGCATGACCGGATCACGCGCGCCGCAGGCGGCGTGCCAGAGACAGGGGAGCTCCGAATTCTCCGACTTGAACGCGAAGCAGAATCCGACTTCGTTTACGAAAGCAAGGGCCTGGCGCTTCGTCGCGACCGCCCGCGACGGCATCCGCCGGTGGACCCGGTCCCGCCACACCTCTATCTCCTCCAGTGTGTAGCTGAGTTTCATTTGAGATTCAGTTATCGGAGGAAGTGCCGGCAAGAAGGACACTCACACCGGTCGCGCCGGCGGCAAGCGTGTCACCCGGCGCCAGGTCATTCCTGACGACGGCGAGCCCGAGGTACTTTCCGCCAAAGGGGATTTCCGTCATGCTCGTGAGCGTTCCGGCTTCCGCCCCGTTCTTTAACATGAGGAGGGGCAACGGTCCGGGGAGTCGCGCCGGGGAGGCGACGCGGGTCAAGTGCCGTCTGATCTTCCCGTACGTGTCGAGCCGGGCGATCACTTCCTGCCCGATGTAGCACCCCTTGGTAAAGCTGATTGAGTCGCGAAGACCGCATTCGAAGGGGTTGAATGCGTCATTGAGCTCTCCCGGAGCGGCGGGGATCCCCCTGTCGATCCGGAAACCTTCATATGCCTTTCGCCCTATCCAGCGTGCTCCCGGGAGCGAGTCCAGCATCTCCACGATGTA
>DASVIU010000435.1:0-4230 GCA_036386275.1 Bacteroidota bacterium
CACGCGATAAGCAAGTTTCATGACATCCGCGGCGACACGGGGGGGATATGCCACCAGGTTCTTCCGGAGAGCGGCTATGTCCGTCCCGGTTCAGTCGTTGTCGGCACCGATTCCCATACGACGACCCACGGTGCCCTGGGTGCGTTTGCCTTCGGCATCGGTGCAACGGAAATGGCGAGCGTCTGGGCGCTGGGGGCCGCCTTGAACATCGAAGTGCCGGGGACAATCAGAGTCGACGTGACCGGTGAGTTTCCGCCGTTCGTCGGCCCGAAGGACCTCATACTGCACCTGATCGGCCGGATCAGCGCTCAGGGGGCCAACTTCAAGGTGATTGAGTTTCACGGAAAGACGATCGCCTCGATGTCCACGTCGGGAAGGCTTGTCCTCTGCAACATGGCCGTTGAGGCGGGCGCCACGTCCGGCATTGTCCCTGCCGACGGTGAAACCGCCCGCTATCTCAGAGAGGAGGCGGGAGTGGACGGTCCGCAGCAGGCGACCGCCGCCGATCCTGATGCGTCGTATGAACAGTTCGTTTCGATCGACGTCTCCTCCCTCGTTCCCCAGATCGCCTGTCCCCATACGGTGGACAACGTCAAGCCTGTCACCGAAGTCGCCGGCACGAAGGTGGACCAGGTCGTCATCGGATCGTGCACGAACGGGCGGCTCGACGATCTTGAAGTCGCCGCCGGGATACTCCGGGGGAAGAAGGTCGCGCAGGGGACCCGGATGCTTATCTTCCCCGCCTCCGGCAAGATCTACGCACAGGCGCTCCGGAAAGGGCTGATCGCCGATTTCATGGCCGCCGGGGCGGTGGTCATGAACCCCGGGTGCGGTCCCTGCCTGGGCGTGCACGAAGGGGCGCTGGGAGACAACGAGACGGCCCTCTCCACGACGAACAGGAACTTCAAAGGACGGATGGGTAATTCCTCCGCGTCCGTCTATCTCTGCTCGCCGGCGGTGGCCGCCGCCTCCGCGCTGGAAGGGGTCATTACCGATCCGCGGAAAGGGAGGGACTGATCATGGGAAAAGTCGTGCTGAAACTCGAGGACGACATTTCGACGGACGTGATCTATCCGGGGCGCTATATGGCCACGGTGCTCCCGTCCGAAACGCCCCAGTTCGCGTTCGCGGACATGACGGATTTCAACGGGGCACTTAAGGGAGGGCGGGTGCCGGCCGGGAGCGTGATCGTTGCGGGGAAAAACTTCGGATGTGGCTCGTCGCGTGAGCAGGCTGTCTCCGCGCTCAAAGGGCACGATCTGACGATTGTGGCGCACAGCTTCGCCCGCATATTCCTGCAGAATGCGATCAACCTCGGGCTCCGCATTGTGACCGCCCCCGGGATCGGCGGGGCCGAAGGGGACGAGATGAGTATTCGAGGAGAGACGGTAGTGAACGAAACGTCCGGGGCCTCTTCCCCGGTCGTGAAACTGCCGCAGGCGAGACAGGCGATCATCGATGCCGGGGGGTTGATTCCCTACACCCGGAAGCGCCTCCTCCAGAAAAAGTCGGGTGATTCTCACAACTGAAGCCATAACGGGACGAGCGACTATGGGAGCGGCAGAACTGACAAAACCGAAACACAAAGTATATACATACAAGACGAGCACGTCGTGGACGGAAGGGAAGTCGGGGACTCTCTCTGCTGAAGGGAAACCGATGCTGAAGATCACGAGCCCGCCTGAATTCCGGGGAGAACCCGGCATGTGGACTCCGGAGGATATGTTCGTCGGTGCAGTGGAGGTGTGCCACATGGCAACATTCCTTGCGTTTGCCGCAAGGAAGCAGATTCCAATCACCTCCTACAAGAGCCACGCAAATGGTGTTCTCGAGTTTGTTGACGGGGATTACCGGTTCACGAGGATCGTCATATTCCCGACGATTGTCGTAGCGAGCTCGACATCCGAAACCGACGTCCATTCCACGCTGCGCGAGGCTCAGCGGCATTGCCTTGTCACCAATTCCATTGCCTCGATTGTCGAGGTCAATCCGACGCTGATCATGGAGTAAAGCGCCTCCCCGGCGAAAAACCTTATATTCCGCCCGTTTTTCCCCTCTCCTCTCTTGAATTTGGGGCCGGATCTCAGTACACTGTGATCGGCGCACTGTGCGTCGTTCATTGGACAATGGCAGGAATTGTGCATGCCTTCCCCTTTTTCAAACGTTGATTTGCAGCTTCTCAGGAAGTACGACAGGCCGGGGCCCCGCTATACCAGCTACCCCACCGCCCCCCTGTTCAGTGCAGCATTTACCTCCGATGATTACCGCCGGGAGATAGGCGCGACCAATCACGCGGGGGCATCGGGGGACGTGTCGCTCTATTTTCACTTTCCATTTTGCGACACGCTCTGCTATTTCTGCGGCTGCACGATGCTCATCACCCGCGACCGCGACCGGATTGAGGAATACAACCGTTATCTCAGGAAGGAGATTGACGCGATCGCTCCGATGATTGCCCCGGACCGGCGCGTCGTCCAGGTCCACTGGGGAGGAGGGACCCCCACCCACCTGTTCCCGGATCAGATCCGGGACATGGGAGATTACATCAGGAGTTCTTTCCGCATCGACCCGTCGGCGGAGATGAGCGCTGAGATCGACCCGCGCGAGCTCACGCGCGAGCACCTTGTCGCGCTCCGTGACGCGGGTTTCAACCGGATGAGCATGGGGGTGCAGGATTTTGACGCGGAAGTGCAGGAAGCGGTGAACCGCGTCCAGCCCGAGTCGATGTCGCGTCAGGTGTATGACTGGGCGCGCGAGCTCGGGTTCACGAGCATCAATCTCGACCTCATCTACGGCCTTCCGTTCCAGACGCTCGGGTCGTTCGAGACCACGGTGAAAAAGGTGATCGGTTTCGGTCCCGACCGTATCGCCGCGTTCAACTATGCCCATGTCCCCTGGTTGAAACCGCATCAGAAACTGATCCGTCCCGAAGATCTCCCTTCGCCGGAACAGAAGCTGGAGATACTCAAGATGACGATCGAGATGCTCTGCTCCGGCGGGTACGAATATATCGGCATGGACCACTTTGCGCAGCCGGTCGATGAGCTCGCCCGGGCGCAGAAGTCGAAGACGCTCTATCGCAATTTTCAGGGCTACTCGACGAAATCGGGTGCCGACCTCTACGGGTTCGGCATGTCCGCGATAAGCCATTTCAGGGAAAGTTACGCGCAGAACACGAAGAACATCCCCGAGTACTACAGGGCGCTGGACGAGGGAAAGTTTGCCACGCGCGTCGGCTACCGGATGACTGATGACGATCAGATCCGGAAGTATGTCATCATGCGGCTAATGTGCGACCTGGAACTTGACAGGACTCAGGTGGAGCGGAAATTTGGAATCGTATTTGACGCGTACTTCGAATCGTCCCTGCATGACCTCGCTCAGTTTGTCGACGATGGACTCGTGACGCTGGAGGGGACGACGATCTCCATCATCGGCGCCGGGAGGCTCCTCCTGAGAAACATTGCCATGTGCTTCGACGCTTACCTGGATACGATGTCGAAGAACAAACCGGTCTTCTCGCGGACCGTGTAGACTGCAGCGCCGAATGATCCCGGGTAATCCCGGATTATCGTTGAAAACACGCCTCTTTTCAAGTTCCCCCTCCCTCCCTAACTCGCAGAATTCCAAAGATTTTCCTTGACAAATCGTTGGCTCTTCGTTATACTCAGTATGTAAGCGTTTACATGTTCCATTTTCTTTTTTTCCTCTCGCATGTAAACGTTTACATCCTCCTAACACTCTTCGCCTTCTCCTCTTTAAGAGGCTGTTGAATGAGCGTCACAATTCGGGAAGTTGCTTCACGTGCCGGCGTTTCCATCGCGACGGTGTCGCGCGTCTTCAACAACTCGGATCCCGTCGATGAAGGGACCCGTGAGCGCGTGAAGAAAGCGGCCACGGAGCTCCGCTATATTCCCAATGTGCTCGGGCGGAGTCTCAGTATGCGGAGGACAGATTCGATCGGCCTCCTCCTTCCTGACCTTTTCGGTGAATTCTTCTCTGAAGTCATACGGGGATGCGACCAGACTGCTCAAAAGAACAATTTCCATCTCCTTGTTTCGAGTTCCCACAACAACCGCCAGGAAATTGAAGCCGCACTGAGAATGATGCGCGGGCGGGTTGACGGGCTTATCATCATGTCTCCGCACATCGACGCGAGCACGCTGAACGAAAACCTTCCCCGGACTCTTCCGGTTGTCCTTCTCAACTGCCACGTCGACGGGGACGCCT
>DASVIU010000436.1:0-2603 GCA_036386275.1 Bacteroidota bacterium
CGGATCTCCCGGGATAACCTGCGGCATATTTTTTCGTGGCATGGGTGGTCGGTCAGATACGCGGGGGATATCGGGATGTACAGTTACCTGATTGTTGCCGGACTGCCGGCCAAATGAATGTCGTGACAGGGGAGAGGTCGCGCCGTGTGTGGCAGACCTTATTGAGGAAACCGGTCCATCGCAAGGAGAATGCCGTGCAGCAACGCCTCCGGCCGTGGGGGGCAGCCCGGGATGTAGACGTCGACGGGGACAACGGTATCGACGCCGCCGCATGAGGCGTAGCTCTTTCCGAAAACGCCCCCCCCGATCGCACACGCGCCCACAGCAACGACGAGTTTGGGATCCGGTGTCGCGTCGTACGTCTGTTTCAGCGCAATTCCCATATTCCGGGTGACGGGGCCGGTCACAAGCAGCATGTCGGCGTGGCGGGGAGATGCGACAAAGTGGACGCCGAAGCGCTGGATGTCGTAGACAGGGTTGCTCAATGCGGTGATCTCAACCTCGCAGCCGTTGCACGAACCTGCATCCACTTCGCGGATATGGAGTGAGCGGCCGAAAAGTTTGCGGACCTTCTTTTTGACCGCGATCCCGATTTCTTCAACGGATGCTGTGTGCGAGGGGGTCTCCGCAAGAAGTTCGGCATAGTGATATACTCCGTCGTTCCCACGCCTGTAGAGTGCACGTGTGACCAACTCCGACTTGCCTGTCACTGCAAGCTGGAATTCCTTCGTCAGGTGGACCGCCCCGGGGCATGCCGCCTCACACTCTCCGCAGAAGATGCAGTCGCCGTAGTTTATCGCCACGATTCTCTCGCCGCGCTCTTCGTTGGCTGCCTGGACGGTAATCGCCGACGTGGGGCACGCCTGTGCGCACGAATCGCATGCCGTACACCGGGCAAAATCAATCACCGGTTTCCCGCGAAATCCGTCCGGAGGTTCGGCGACGACGCGCGGGTAGGAATTCGTTGCGATGTCCCCCGTGAGCGCCTGTTTGAGGATTCTCAGCATGTCTTCTTAGCGGTCATTGCCCGAGTATGACAGGTTGAAACTCTTGTTGATCACCGGGAAATCCGGAACGATATTGTTGCGCACGGCGACATTGATCGCACGCCAGTTGTGGAACGACGGGTCGGTGATTTTCCAGCGGAAGACCTTCCCTTCCGCATCGGTCATCGCCCAGTGGACGATCTCCCCCCGCCAGCCTTCCACGTACCCGAGCGCCTGCCGCAGAGGGGGAATGGCGACGGCGCCCGGCCCTCCCGGTGCTTCGCCTTTCTGACGTTGCAGCTGTTCAAGTATGGCAAAGGATTCCCGCACCTCGTCGATACGAATATTCATCCGTGCAAGCACATCCCCTTCATCGTGCGTGTGTACCTGAAATGTGAGAGCACCGTACGCGCAGTGCGGATGGTCGCGGCGGAAATCCCGGTTGATGCCTGACGCTCTCCCTGCGATGCCGGTAATGCCGAGGCGGTAGGCGTCCGTAGTGGTCAGTATGCCGGTCGTTTCAAGCCGGTCCAGGACCGATGAGCTGGACATGACCAGGCTGACAAGGTCTTCGAACGATCGCTTTTCGCGGACGAGCGTCTCAGCCAGCGCCTGGCGTTTGAGAGGCGTATCTTCCGGGTCCCTGCGGACTCCGCCGATGGCGGCGATACCCCGGAGCAATCTGCTCCCCGTCAGGAGTTCGTTGAGCTGGAGGAGTCTCTCCTTGAGTTCGAAGGCGACGGCGGCACCGGCGGCGAAGCCGACATCGAGAAGGATCGCACCGATATCCCCTGTATGGTTATAGAGCCGTTCGAGTTCCAGAAGCATGGTCCGGATCACGGCCGCCCGGGGGGGGACATCGCACCCGCTTAACCGTTCCATGCAATGGCAGAACGCGACAGCGTGCCCGAAGGAAGAATCGCCCGAGATTCGTTCCGCGAGGAATAGCGCCTTTTGTGGGGACATCCCCTCGGCGATCTTCTCCGTCCCCTTGTGCGTGTAAAAAAGCTGGATTTCGAGATTAATGATCGGCTCGCCTGCGACGCTGAACCGGAAATGTCCCGGCTCGATGATCCCTGCATGTACGGGGCCGACGGGGATCTCAAAAACGCCCTCACCTTCCACCCGCTTGAAGTCGAAGGACCCCCGGACACGGGGAACGGAAGTCCCGGGATCGAAATCTTTCAGCATCTGGTGCATATCCTCGGGCCAGTCAGGGTGCGAGGCGAGTCTGTGGATGTTGGGGAAAGCGATAATGCCGAACCAATCCTTGACTTCCCGCTCGAACCAGTTGGCGCTCTCGAGGACCGGGCTGACCGAAGGGACCTCCATGTGGCGGGGTTCGACAGGCACGTGAAGGATCAGGAAGATGTCGTCCGCCGGCACGGAGAAGACATAGTAGAGAGCAAACGTGCCGTTGAGCGTCCGCTCGTCGTTCGCCACGAGCGTGGTAAAGTGGGCCCTGAGTGATCTGGTGAACAGGGAGCATATCTCCGGGAGTGTGCCCATCGACTCCTGGCGCAGCGACAGATACACTTCGTTCGGCGCAACTCCCTCCCGGATGTCCAGGCGGTCCCCGAGGTCCTTCCGGATCAACGCGATATACTGCTCCTTTTT
>DASVIU010000437.1:0-1662 GCA_036386275.1 Bacteroidota bacterium
TGACGCGGCAATCGTAGGCGAGCGACTCGAGGAACGCTTCCGGGGCTGATCCGGAGAGGAGCCTGACGTTCTGCACCGATTCATTGCTCCAGAGATCGCACAATGATCCGGCGATATTCCCAACAGGGCTGAAATGTGCGCATGAGGCCGACTTCCCTTCCATCGATATGGGTGCGCCGGTGATCGCCTTGATGACGGGTCCCTCGTACGCACAATCCTTGGAGGGCCCCACCGCCCCCCGTGAGAAGGCAACGAGGCTCCGGACGGCGGACGCGGCGCGGATGACGGCCGCGAGAACTTCCGGGAGCATCCCCTGAGAGGCAAGCTGCATCGCGGTGTTCGCAAATCCGCACGCCGAATCCGCGCCGGGGACGACACGGTTTTCGCTGCAGATCCGCACGATGGCTCTCCAGAGAAAATCCATGTCACGCGGCGCAAGAACACCCAGGGCGAAGATCACGCCATGTATGTCGCCGTAGAGGAGGGCCTGGTCGTGCACTTCCTTGCCGCCGACCGATTCGATCGAAAGGACGTCCGCCCCCGCACGCGCACACGCGACGATCGACGACTCGAGCGATTCCCATGCCGGACCCTTCCTGAGGAGGGGGGGACGCACCATATCCCTGATGTCCGTGGGGGTGACGCGGAGAGCGCACGGAAGCCCGATGTCCTCGTGCGCCCGGCGAAGCGATTCATGGAGGAGCGCAACTATTTCCGCCCCCCACTCCGGATGCTCCGTCATGGGGGGAAGCAGCTCGAACTCCACCATGAGCCCCGGCAGGCGTAGTCGCGCGGCCGCACGGCGTATCATCTCGCCGATCTCACGGTATTCGACCATGACGGCTTCCCATGTCTCCGCCGTGATGCTCATCGGCGGAAGCGTGAAGTTCAGCTCTGGGAAAACCTTCCCTCCTCCCACCGTCAGGCCGAAACCGCACTCGACCGGCCGGGGAGACCTGCCGAACGTAAAGGCGGAGATGTCGGGAATCAGGAGATTGTCGTAAGCGATCATTGCATCATTCATGGGTTCGATCATTTCCCTACTCATATGTCTTAAGGCATCCTTCAGTCATTGTTGGGAAATCAGGCTGCGGATAACCGCCGCCGCCGCGCGCAGGCTCTCGCAATCGATCCATTCTTCCGCAGTGTGCGCCTGTGCTATGTCTCCGGGGCCGAAGACGACGGAGGGGATCCCCGCCCCGTTATAGATCCCCGCGTCCGTGGCATACTGTGCCGCTTCCACCTGCACCTCGCCGCACACGCCCGATATCGCTCCGGCGAGAAGACGGACCACGGGGCTCTCCGCCGGAACCTCCATCCCCGCGACAGCAAGATGCGGGGGGTCGAACTCCCAGCCGGGAACCACTCCCAGCGAGCGGCGGACCGCACCGAGGACTTCTTCCGTGGACTCCCCCGGGAGCGTCCGGCGGTCCACCTCCACCATGCACCGGTCCGGGACAATATTGACCGCCTCTCCCCCTTCAATGACCCCCGCGCTCAGAGAAGGAGAACCCAGGAGGGGATGAGGAGCGGAACCTCTCAGAGCATTCCCGTATTCTTCAAGCCGCTCCAGCACATGCCCCATAGCGTATATCGCGTTTTCGCCCCTCTCGGGGTATGCGGAGTGTGCCGCCACACCGCGCGTCACGATCCGCCAGCGGG
>DASVIU010000438.1:0-6067 GCA_036386275.1 Bacteroidota bacterium
GGGGACATCCTGTTCGCCCCGGAGCAGCTTGCGATGTACCCCCCGGGGTACCAGACGTTCGTCGACGTCGAAAAGCTCTCTCTCCGCCTTGAAGGGGCGGCGCGGCCCGGACATTTCCGGGGTGTGGCGACCGTCGTCACGAAGCTCATCAACATCACCAGACCCCACTATGCCGTCTTCGGGCAGAAAGACGCCCAGCAGGTCATCGTCCTGCGGCGCATGGTCCGGGACCTCGATCTCGGTGTCGAAATCATTGTCGTCCCCACGGTGCGCGAGCAGGACGGGCTCGCCATGAGCTCGCGCAACGTCTATCTGACCCCTCCGCAAAGGGGCGAAGCGCCGGTCCTGTACCGCTCCCTCAGGAAGGGGGAGAACCTGATACGTGCCGGCGAGCGCTCGGCCGGAGCCGTCGTCGCCGCGGTGACCGCGGAAATCACCGGCCACTCCTCGGCGGCGATCGACTACGTCTCCGTTGCAGACGCTGAATCTCTCGACCCCCTCTCCACGCTCTCGCCGGGGACATCGGTCCTTGTTTCTCTTGCGGTGAGGTTCGGAGCGACCCGCCTTATCGACAGCATACACATCAGAGTATAGCTCATCAATGGATGCGAGACTTGCAGTTGTGGTGATGGCCGCAGGGAAGGGGACGCGGATGAACAATCCCTCGGTGGCGAAGGTGATGTACACGATCAACGAGCGCCCGCTTGTCGAGTGGGTGGTCGATCTCGCGGCGCGCCTCGATTCTTCCCGCACGGTGGTCGTGGTGGGGTGGCAGAAGGAGACGGTGACCGCGCACATTGCCGGAACGCACCCGGCCGTGAGGTGCGTCGAACAGAGCCCCCAGCTCGGAACGGGGCACGCAGTGATGCAGACAGAGAAGGAACTTCACGGGTTCGCCGGGGACGTTCTCGTCCTCTCGGGGGATGTGCCGATGCTGACATACAGGACTGCGCGGGCACTGATCGACAACCATCGCGCCTCCGGAGCGACAGCGACGGTTCTGACCGCGATCCTTGACGACGCGACCGGCTACGGAAGGATCGTCCGCGAGCAGGGGGGAGGCGTCTCCGGCATCGTCGAGCAGAAAGATGCGACGCCGGAACAGCGGGCGATCCGGGAGATCAATTCCGGCATTTATGTGTTCGACGCGGTGAAGCTGTTCGAAGGGCTCCGCCACATCACCACGGACAATGCCCAGCATGAGTACTACCTGACGGACGTCTTCCGCTATTTCTGGCGTAACAAACTCCCCGTGTCGGCCGTAATTGCAGATGACCCCCTGGAGGTGGGGGGGATCAATACTCCCGCTCAGCTCGAGGAGGCGCGCAGGATACTGGCGGGGAGCGGGAGTTGACAATCAGACCTGTTTTCTGTATCATTCTGAGAGCGGAGAGGAGGAGGATATGAAATCTCTGTCGTGTGCGATCATCGCGTGCCTGATGTTTCTGTCCACGGGAGGTGCGAGGGCCCAGTTTAAACCGGATGCGGCACATCCCTCGGAGTCATCGGGCGGTCTCATCACGCAGCCGCCCTCCGAAGTGATGTTCGGCTGGTTCGACCCGAACAAGTTCACGATGCGCCACAGCGTCGAGCTCTCCTACCAGTCGTTCGCGGGCCAGGGGATGTCGCTCGGGACGTACACCAATACGATGATGTACCAGTTCGCGGACAACCTGAATGCCCGGGCGGACGTCAGCATGAGTTTCTCTCCGTCGAATTCCTTCTCATCCTTCGGTGCGAAAGGGTCGAACAATTTCAGCGGCATCTACCTGAGCAACGCACAGCTCAGCTACCGTCCGTGGGAGAACTTCCAGGTGCAGCTCCAGTACAGCCAGCTCCCGTACGGATCTTACTATTCCCCCTTTTATCACCCGATGTTCCGGGAGAACGGGTTCTGATCAGAAGAATTCCGCATCAGCCTCACATATGCAGGGTGGCGCAGTATTGTGAAAGCCGGGAATGCCCCGTGGAAGGGGCCCGTCCCGGCTTTGTCGCCATAACTCAGACCCGATGAAGGCGGCGCGCTCCACAACGGCCGTTCCGGCCCGGCCCGT
This sequence comes from Bacteroidota bacterium, assembly GCA_036386275.1. Lineage (GTDB taxonomy): Bacteria > Bacteroidota > Ignavibacteria > UBA10030 > UBA6906 > Fen-1273. The sequence continues at coordinate 2,055 of DASVIU010000438.1, forward strand.
TTCCGCACGGAAAGACCCCCGCACACTTCTTCTTGACGTCATCATCGGAGCACTCGGGCTCCTCGTGCTTGTCCTCGCCTATTCGTTTGCCAGCAGGATGATCTTCCGCCCCCCCGTTGATCCGGTCCGATCCGGCTCCACGACGCCGGGGACCATACAGCTCGACGTGCTGAACGGCTGCGGCGCCCCGGGGGCGGGGACCTCGGCCACCGCGTACCTCCGGGCCAGGGGGTTCGATGTCGTGGAGTACAGGAACTACAGGAGCTTCGATGTCCCGCAATCGCTCGTGATCGACAGGGCCGGGAACCGGGAGAATGCGGAGAAAGTCGCGTACGCACTCGGCATCAGGAAGGGGAACATCATACAGCAGATCAACCAGGACTATTACGTCGATGTCTCGGTCCTCTTAGGTCGCGACTATCCGACACTCAAACCATCACAATAGGGGAAGCGCGCATTGAAATCACAGGTACTCGCACAAGCTGTCGCCCGGCTGGCACTGTCAAAGAAAGCCGGGGATATTGTGATCATGGACCTCCGGGGACTCACCACGATGACGGATTACTTCGTGGTCTGTTCCGCAGATTCCGATGTGCAGATCCGCGCCATCGCCGCAGCGGTGGATGAGGGGATGCAGATGAAGGGCGCAGAGGCGTGGCACAAGGAGTCCGGCAGTTCAAACTGGGTCCTGCTGGACTTCGTGGACGTGGTCGTGCACATATTCCACAGGAGCACGCGGACCTTCTACAACCTCGAGAAGCTCTGGGGCGATGCCAGGATCCGCCGGGTGACCGACGCTCCCGCCCGCAAGACACCGGTCCGTACGACCGCGCGCGCTCCGCGTGCGAAGGCGAAGACGCCGAAGAAGACGACGACGAGGACGAAAGCCAGGGCATGAAAGCGTACCTGAGGGAAAAAATCACCGCGGCTCTCGCCTCGGCGGGAATTACACCGGCGTTTCCCGTGTCATTCGAGAAGCCCCGTCAGGCGGGACACGGGGACCTGACGACGAACATTGCGATGCTCGTCGCGAAACAGACGGGGAGAAAGAGCCGCGAGCTCGCCGCTGAGATTGCCGCACGGCTCGATCCGGATCCTTCGCTGGTGGCGGGCGTCGAGGTCGCGGGGCCGGGCTTCATCAATTTTTCGTTTACGGGGAATTACTATCTCCGGCAGCTGGAAGAACTCGTGCGGACCGGCGATTCCTACGGGAGGTCCGCGCTCGGGAATGGGCGAAAAGTCCAGGTCGAGTTCGTGAGCGCCAATCCGACGGGTCCCCTCACTGTCGGGCACGGGCGGGGGGCGGTCTTCGGCGACACGATCGCCAGGATGCTTGAATGGACGGGACACGAGGTCGAGCGCGAGTATTATTTCAACAATGCGGGGCGGCAGATGCGGATCCTGGGAGATTCGGTCCGCTACCGGTACCTCGAGCTCCTGGGGGATCAGGTGCGGTTCCCCGATGACTATTACCAGGGGGAATATATACGGGATATCGCGCGCCACCTCGTTGAATCGGACGGGGACCGTCTGCGCGCGGAGCCTGCGGAAGGGAAGTTCAAAGACCAGGCGGAGACCGAGATTTTCGCCGAGATAAAAAAGACTCTCGCCTCGCTCGGGATCGTGTTCCGGTCTTTTTACAACGAGAACTGGCTGTACGAACAGGGGAAGATCACGGAAGTCGTCGACGAGCTTCGTGCGAAGGGGCTCGCCTACGACAGCGAGGGGGCGGTCTGGTTCAGGACATCCGCCCTCGGACTTGAAAAAGACAAGGTGATCGTTAAGAGCACGGGGGAACCGACGTACCGGCTCCCCGATATCGCCTACCACCGCGAGAAGTACCGCCGCGGGTACGACCTGATGATCGATGTGTTCGGCGCGGATCACATCGCGACGTTCCCCGATGTGCTGGCCGCGCTGAAGGCGCTCGGGCTGGACGAGCGTCGCGTCACGGTCCTGATCCACCAGTTTGTCACGATACTGCAGGACGGGGAAGTCGTGAAGATGTCGACGCGCAAGGCGAATTTTATCACGCTCGATGAGCTCATCGACGAGGTGGGCGCGGACGTCGTCAGGTACTTCTTCCTCATGCGGACCATCTCCAGCCATTTGAATTTCGATCTGGGGCTCGCCAAGAAGCACTCGGACGAGAACCCTGTCTACTATCTCCAGTACGCATACGCGAGGATTTGCAGCATACTTCGCTACGCCGGGGAAGGGTCCGCCGGGGCGGCATCCGGGTTCGACCCGGCTCTCCTCTCGTCCCCGGCGGAGACCGATCTCATCAAAACGCTCCTTCTTTTTCCGGAGACTGTCGAGTCCTGCGCCATGGCCTATGAGCCGCACCGCCTTGCGGACTACCTGCAGGGTGTTGCGACGGCGTTTCACAGATTTTACCACGAATGCCGTGTCGTCACGGATGATGCACCCCTGACCCGCTCGCGGCTGGCCCTCAGCCACGCCACCGGGTGCGTGCTCCGAAACGGATTTGACATCCTGGGGATATCCGCGCCGCAACAGATGTGACCGGGGATACCTCGGGCGACGCTATGATGTGCGTCACGTGGCGTTGCGTGTGGTTTCACGTACATTATCCTCTCAAACTGATCCGTACACCTGATCCCAGACCGACATGAAATTCCAAGAAGACATCCTGCGCCTTGACCCGGAGGCGGAAATCGCGGCCATCAAGGCCGGCATCCGCGAGACCGTGCTGAAAACCCTTCGCAGAAAGGGAGCAGTTGTCTCTGTGTCAGGGGGGATCGACAGCGCTCTGTGCGCGGCACTCTGCGCACATGCCCTGGGCGGAGAAAATGTTCTGGCGCTCTTCTCGCCTGAGCGCGACTCTTCTCCGGACTCCCTCCGGCTCGGCCGGTTGCTTGCCGAAAAGCTGGGCATGCCGTCCCACACTGAGGACATTGCACCCATTCTCGAGGCCTCGGGGTGCTACAGGTACCAGCTTGAGGCGGTGAGGATGGTATTCGCCGAATACGGGGAGGGGTGGAAGTTCAAGATCACGCTCCCGTCTATCATCGAGGGGGACAGGCTGAACGTCTCGAGGCTCACGGCCCGGACGCCGTCGGGAGAGTTCCGCAGCGAGCGGATGTCCGCGCAGGCATACCTGCAGCTTGTTGCTGCCACCAATTTCAAGCAGCGGACGAGGAAAATGCTCGATTATTTTCATGCCGACCGGCTGAACTACGCGGTCTGCGGGACGCCGAACCGTCTGGAATACGATCAGGGGTTCTTCGTCAAGGGGGGGGACGGCCTGGCCGATTTCAAGCCCATCGCGCACCTGTACAAGACCCAGGTGTTCCAGCTGGCGCGCGCACTCGGAGTCCCCGGCGAGATCTGTGACAGGACACCGACCACGGACACGTTCTCGCTTCCGCAGACTCAGGAGGAGTTCTACTTTGCCCTGCCGTACGCGAAGATGGACCTCTGCCTGTACGGCCACAACCACAGCGTACCGGCTGCGGATGTCGCCCCCGTCGTCGGGCTGACCCCCGAACAGGTGGAGCGGGTATACAAGGACATCGATGTCAAGCGCCGGACGACGCGCCCTCTGCATCTCCCTGCGCTGCTAGTGAAAGATGTCCGCGAAATCTCGGAGATGAAAAAGGCTGTCGTGGGCTGAACGTCATAACGCCGACGGTGCTGCGCCGCGATCGGGTGGCGGGCCGGGCGGACCAATGTCAGACATCTGCGAGAAGGTATGTGCGGGATAGCGGGGATAGTAAACACCGGTGACCGGCATGAGCCCCCTTCAAGGGAGCTGCTCACCTCGATGGTGCGGGCGATCAGGCATCGCGGGCCGGATGAGTACGGCCTGTACCGCGACCGGCGAGCTGGACTTGTTCACGCGCGTCTCTCGCTGATCGATCTGACCACGGGTCAACAGCCCCTTACTAACGAAGACGAGACTCTCTGGATAGTTTTCAACGGCGAGATTTTCAACTACGTCGAGCTACGCAGTGACCTGGAGGCGGCCGGACATCGTTTCAGGACGCATT
>DASVIU010000439.1:0-2671 GCA_036386275.1 Bacteroidota bacterium
TCTCTCTGCTTCTCCCGTTGAATCCCCTGCAGCGGAAGATGTCGCATTCGCTCCTCCAGTCGATGTCACAGAGAACAAGGAAGAGGTGGTCGTGGTGGCGGAACTCCCGGGTGTGAAGAAGGAAGACGTGAAGATATCCCTTGAGAAAGGGGTCCTCACAATCAACGGCAAAAGGGAAGAAGATACCCTCTCCGGCGATGGACGCGGGCTCTTGCGCGAGCAGCGGAAGGGAAAATTCGCAAGGACAGTCCGGCTTCCCTACGAAGTCGACGCCGCGAAGGTCTCTGCGGAACTCTCTGACGGTCTCCTGAGGATCGTGCTGCCCAAAGCTGAAGCAGCCCGGGCTCATGAGATCACGGTCAGGTAATGGAGGGAGAAAAGTCATGACGCAATTGAATAATGCCATTGTGAAAAAGAGCGAGGTGGAGTCAGGCCAGGGCGCATTCCTTTGCGCGCCGCTGTCGATCCCCGCCTCGGATGTCTCCGAGACCGGTGAGGCGTATGTCCTGCACCTGGATATGCCGGGGGCGCAGAAAGAGGCGATCAGCGTCACTGTGGTGGATGGAGTGCTTGTTGTGAGAGCCCCCATGGCGCCGATACACGGTGAAGGCGCGGCAGTCCTGTACCGGGAAATCCGGACCGGAGCGTACGAGCGGCGGTTTACACTGGGGGAAGGGATCGATCGGAATAATGTCGACGCCCGGTATGAGAACGGCGTGCTGACGGTCAGGCTCCTGAAGACTGAAGCATTGAAGCCGAAAGAAATCGTCATCCGTTAATCAGGAAAACCATAACACTTAATTGAAGGAGGTGTGCTATGTCACTTGTGCGTTGGAATCCGGCACGCGACCTGACTGCATTTCCTTCTGACGTGCTGAGCATGCAGAAGGAAATCAACAGGATGTTCGAGAGCATCTTCCACGGTGACCTTTCTGACAGCACGTCGGCGTTCACGTCCGCATGGATCCCTGCGGTGGATATCGCCGAAGGGGACAACGATTTTGTCGTCAGGATGGAGCTCCCCGGCGTCAACAAAGAGGATGTCAAAATAACGATGCAGGAAGGGATCCTCACAGTCAGGGGAGAGAAGAAGCAGGAGAAGGAATCGAAGGAGTCGGACTACCACCGGGCGGAACGGTCCTACGGCTCGTTCCAGCGCAGCTTCACGCTCCCGACGGCTGTCAGGGCGGATGCCATTGATGCGTCATTCCGCGACGGCGTCCTGAACATTTCCTTGCCGAAGGCGGAGGAAGCCAGACCGAAACAGATCGATGTCAAGGTGAAGTAACAGTCGCCGCCCCCGGTGTCATTCCGGGAAGGCGGACGGCATATCAAATGGTTACTCGGGGGTGGGGCCCGGGGATCGGTGGGATCCCCGGGCCAACCCGCCCGTTTTTTTTCAATAGGACAGGAGCCGTACATAATGGCAAAAAGCCGCAGCGAAACAGCGACGACGAAATCCACGGTGCCGCAGGCCCTCCCCGTGCTTCCCCTGCGCAACGCGGTGTTCTTTCCGCATCAGGTAACCCCGCTCTCGGTCGGGCGGGAGGCAAGCATCAGGGCGATCGAGGAAGCGGCGCGAGACGAAGGTTTGATCGTCGTCATTGCGCAGACAGACGGCGAAGTCGAGACCCCCTCGGAGAAAGACATCTACTGGGTGGGGACGCTTGCCCGGGTCCTGAAGGTGTTTACGCTCGCTGACGGGACGCGCAACGTGCTTGTCCAGGGGGTCCGTCGCGTTCAGCTCATATCGGTCCTCCACACGGAGCCGTTCATACACGCGGTCGTCAGGGATATCGACGAGGGGAGCGTCACCGGGATCGAGGTCGAGGCGATGGCGACCAATCTGAAGACACAATTCAGAAAGGCGGTCGAACTCTCCCCCAACCTGTCGGACGAACAGCTTTCCATCGTGCTCTCGCTCGAACAGCCTGAGGCGATGACCGACATGATCGCATCGATGATTCCCGTGGGGGTCCCCGAAAAACAGGAAGTCCTGGAATCCCGGGAGATCCGGGACCGGATGGAGAAACTCACGCTCGCGCTTACGAAGCTCCTGCAGAAGCTCGAGCTCGGGAGCAAGATTCAGTCGGAGGTCCAGGACGGAATCAACAAGGGGCAGCGGGAGTACTATCTCCGCGAGCAGATGAAGGCGATCCGGAAGGAACTCGGTGAGGAAGACGGGAACGTGGAGATGGGAGAGCTGCGCAAGAGGATCGATGCTGCGGCCCTTCCCGAAGAAGCCCTGAAGGTGGCTGAAAAGGAATTCAAACGGCTCTCGCAGATGAACCAGGCCTCTGCCGAGTATACGGTGAGCAGGACGTACCTGGACTGGATTCTCGACCTTCCGTGGAGTGTTGCCACGGAGGACTCGCTGGACATCGCGCATGCGCGGGAGGTCCTCGAGAGGGACCATTACGGCCTCGGGAAAGTGAAGAACCGGATTCTGGAATACCTGGCGGTGCGCAAGCTGAAGAACGACATGCGGGGTCCGATCCTCGTCTTCGTCGGCCCCCCGGGGGTCGGCAAGACCTCGCTCGGACGTTCGATTGCGAACGCGCTCGGACGGAAATTTGTCCGCATGTCGCTCGGCGGAGTGCACGACGAGGCCGAAATCCGCGGACACAGACGTACATACATCGGCGCTCTTCCCGGCAGGATAATACAGGGA
>DASVIU010000440.1:0-3387 GCA_036386275.1 Bacteroidota bacterium
ACGCGGTTGTACAGCTCGTAGGCCTTCTCCGGTTCTCTTGAAGCCCAGAAGGCGTCCCCGATGCTGATGAACAGCGGGAGGTACCTAGCGGGGTGTTCGTCGGCAAGTATGGCGGTATCGAGCGACGCGGTAAGGACGGACATATGCCCGTTCTTGAGCGCACTGGAGAGGTACCCCGCGAACGCTTCGTAGCCCCCGCCGTCGGCGTACACACCCGCGTACAGCGATTCCGCAACTGCGAATTCCTTCCGCGCAAACGATCCGCGTGCCTCGAGGGAGCGCCGCGCGAGGACCCGGGCACACACCTTGCGGAATATCGTAGGGCGGCGGAAGAGCGCATCGACTCCGTCCTGATCTTCGTCGTCAAGGGGAACCCTGTCGAGGTATCCTTCCCACTCGAGGGCGAGATCTCCGAGCGTGCGGCCGTAGACCGCACGGTAGTCGAGCGACCGGTATAGCAGCATGAGATTCCTCATCCCGTACCGGTCGATGAGGTACCGGCAGAAGGAGCCCGCCAGTATGTAGCTCACGGAGGATTGATGGGAGGCGAATCCCCAAAAGCTCATGATGCCGTCGATCGGGGGGGCGATCCCCGCTTCGCGGAGCGCCGCGGCGTATTCATGCAGCGTCCTGTTCCCCCACTCGCCGTCCACCGCCATGGCGACTCCTTCCACAAGCCCGGTGCTGAGGCTTGCACGGACGACGGGGAACCCGAAGGGGGCGGCAGCGGCGTGAACAAGTTCGTGCTTCAGTGAACCTTCGAGCGATTGGCGGGATATGTGGATCTGCCCGCTCCACGGTTTCGCAATGTCGGTATTCCCCGCCCCGATGAGGCGCTGCTTGGCCTCGGGAGACGGATAGATGTACGATTCAAAGAAAACATGGTCCGGGAGCGAAAACGAAGCAAGGACCTGGCTGAGCCTGAATTCGTGTTCCCGGGAAGCCTGCCGGATCTCTTCGCCGGTGAACGACGAGGGGGAATAATAGAGCACGAAATGCTCCGTCCTGAGCTCAGCACCGAGCGTTCGTCGTATGAATGCAGACGTCGATTCAAACCCTAAATCGCAGCGGAACAGATAGAACCCCGCCAGCGCACATGCAATGGCCGCAGCACGGATCCTCCGCTCCCTCGAGAGAAGCCCCGCACCGAGCGTAGCGAATCTCCTCCAGCTGATCCCCGTTGTCCGGGAGTCGGCCACGGTGATCATTCCCGCCCAGAGAAGGACCGCCCCCACAAAGAGCGTCAGCAGGCGAAAGAGGACAAGCGTCCGTGTTACAGGGATGACCTCGTCGTACGTCAGCCCGGGAAAGTATCCGTAGAGGAAGTTGTATGAAAAGACCGCCGGGGTGAAGTAGCCGAGCCCGGCGCTGTAGGCAAGGAGAACGAAGCACAGGAGGAGAAAGAGCGTCCGCGGATGGGCAAAATGGACGGCACAGAAAAAGCCGAGCGAGACGCCGAACAGGGCGCTCACCGGCGCGAGAAGCATGAAGAAGGCCATCCCCTCCGCCATGGAACAGTTCCGGACAAACAGGGCGTTCCCGGATATTATGACGAGCGGGACCGCAAGCAGGAGGAGGTTCGCCGCGGCGGAAGATCCCACCGCACCCGCTGTCGCCCGGGGGTCCGGAGTGTCCCCCTCTCCCCGGAAGGCTTCTTTTACCGGCCCGAGGGTGAGGAGTCCCGATATGCACCCCGCAAGGAGCGCTAAGAGCGCGGAGAATTCGTAGCCGAGGTAATTGAGGAGGGGAATCCGGGTGCAGAGAAGGGCAACGCTCCCGTACAGGAGGGCGGCGGCCCCGGCTCCGGGGGAAATGATGAGCGTGCGGATAGTCACCGTTTTCATCGGCCGTTCGCAGGGGAAATGTGCCGCGCCCCCCGGGGATATTCCCCCGGGTGTTCTAGAATTCTTCCCCGGCTTCGCGGCGAATCTCCGCACCCAGGGATTGCAGTTTCTTTTCTATGGCCTCGTATCCCCTGTCGATATGATAGACGCGGAGCACTTCGGTCGTCCCGGATGCGACGAGCCCGGCGAGTATGAGTGACGCAGAGGCACGGAGATCCGTGGACATCACCTTCGCCCCCGTGAGGCGAGTGACCCCCCTGATGACCGCCGCGTTTTCTTTCAATTCGATGTCGGCGCCGAGCCGCGTCAGTTCGGGGACATGCTTGAACCGGTCAAAATAAATCGAATCGGTGACAACGGATGTGCCCGACGCTACCGTCATCAGAGAAGTCCACTGCGCCTGCATGTCCGTGGGGAACCCGGGGTATGTGGCGGCTGTGACGTCGACAGGCCGTATGAAGGCGGGAGCCGCGAGCGAGAGGGAGTCCTGACCGCTGCGAATCGTGCATCCGGCATCTTCCAGCTTTGCCGTGATCGCGGAGAGATGTTCCGGAACCACATGCTCGAGCGTCACACTCCCCCCCGTGATCGCTCCCGCGATGAGGAATGTTCCCGCTTCGATGCGGTCCGGTATTGTGATGACATCGGCCGGGTGGAGTGCGTCCACACCCTGTATCTCGAGCCGGTTCGTTCCTGACCCGTCGATCCGGGCCCCCATGGCGATCAGAAACCCGGCAAGGGCGGTGATCTCCGGCTCCATTGCCGCGTTTTCGATCACGGTTGTCCCCTCTGCCAGGGACGCCGCCATCATGACGTTTCCGGTCGCCCCCACGCTGGAGACATCGAAATGGATGCGCGCCCCGTGCAGGCGACCCGCCTTCGCAATGATGTACCCTCCTTCCAGTTCGATCTCGGCACCGAGTCTGCGGAGCCCCTCAATGTGAAGGTTGACGGGGCGGGGACCCCATGCACATCCTCCGGGGAGCGAAACCTTCGCCCGGCCGTACCGTGCAATGAGCGGACCGAGGACGTAAATCGATGCGCGCATCTTCTTTACATGCTCGTAGGGGGCCTCGTACCTGTCGATGGCCGTGCTGTCAAGCGTGAGGAGATTGTCCCTGAAGTCGATCCGCATCCCCATCGTCCGCAGGAGGCTGGTCATCGTCGTGACATCGCGGAGGTCAGGGGTGTTGCGCAGGAGGGATGTTCCGGAACCGAGTATGGCGGCGGGCATCAGGGCCAGCGTCGCGTTCTTCGCGCCGCTCACGGAGACCGTTCCGCTGAGACGTCTCCCCCCCTGTATGACGAACTTGTCCACTTCCTCTGTTGGCGCCTGATGATTGAAAGAGGAATTACCGCAAAAATCGCAGGAAAGTCAATCTTGATTCTGGATGGCAGCGGCGCTATATTGCTCCATGCTTTTCTGCAGGGTCCCTCTCTTTGCCGCGATCGCCCCGATTCTGTTTTTTTATCCCGGACTGCGCGCTCAGATCAACGTCGTGGATGACATCCAGCGAACGATAAGTCTTGCCCGTCCGGCGGA